>JAFGHD010000153.1 GCA_016939365.1 Bacteroidales bacterium
GACAGGGCACTTCAAATACCAGCCACGAATTCACGAATGAAAAACTAATGAATTCGTCTTCAATCAGTGCATTCGTGGCGAAAAAAAAGACAACTTCCCAGGAAACATCCCAAATCCATACCCTGTGGTTGAGAGGGGTCATAGTCATTCATTCTGACCTGCCTGCCCTCCTTCATCGGGTATACCGGCAGCCAGGCTTCTGCATCCTGACTTCTGACTTCTGTCTTCTCAACACCTCCATCGCTTTTTATCTCTCATTTTTTTTCATCATCCTTGACAACACAGAAATAAAAGAAGTACTTTTGTGAATCAATTAACAGTAAACATTCTATCCATGACTCCTTCGCATATCGAACATATCGGCATTGCTGTGAAAAGCCTGGATGAAAGCATTACGTTCTACGAGCAGGTTCTCGGGCTTCATTGTTATGCCATCGAAGAGGTGAAAGACCAGAAGGTAAGGACGGCTTTTTTCCGGGTGGGGCAGACCAAGATCGAGCTGCTGGAATCCACCGATCCGGAAGGGCCCATCGGACGGTTCATCGAAAAGAGGGGCGGGGGCATCCACCATGTTGCCTTTGCAGTGGATGATCCCGGAAAAGCGCTTGCAGAGGCCGGCGGAAAGGGCGTAAGGCTGATCGATCAGGCGCCCCGCCGGGGTGCGGAAGGGCTGATGATCGGCTTTTTGCATCCCGCCTCCACCGGTGGGGTGCTGATGGAGTTCTGCGGTAAGGATAAAGACTGATATTACAGGATCATGAATCACCAGGACAGGATCAGGCGGCTGGTCGGGATGCGGGCCGAGGCCAGGCTGGGCGGCGGGCAAAAGAAGATCGAATCGCAGCACGAGAAGGGGAAATATACCGCCCGGGAAAGGATCGAGATGATCCTCGATGAGGGCAGTTTCGAGGAATACGACATGTTTGTCACCCACCGGAGCCATGACTTCGGCCTGGAGAAGCAGCAGTATCTCTCCGACGGCGTCATTACCGGACATGGTACCATTGATGGAAGGATCGTCTACATTTTCTCGCAGGATTTCACGGTCTTCGGAGGTTCGCTGTCGGAGACCTTTGCACAGAAAGTCTGCAAGGTCATGGACCAGGCCATGAAGGTGGGCGCGCCCCTTATCGGCATCAATGACAGCGGCGGGGCCCGCATCCAGGAGGGGGTCAAGAGCCTGGCCGGCTATGCCGAGATATTCCAGAGGAACATCATGGCCTCGGGCGTGATCCCGCAGATATCGGCCATCTTCGGACCCTGTGCCGGCGGCGCGGTCTATTCCCCGGCACTGACAGATGTGGTGGTGATGAGTGAAAAGACCAGCTATATGTTCGTCACGGGTCCCCGGGTCACCAAAACCGTGACGGGCGAGGAGATCAGCAACGAGGATCTGGGCGGGGCGGAGATCCATTCATCGAGATCGGGCGTGGCCCACTTCAGGGCCGGGAACGAGGAGGAGGGCTGCCTGCTGATCCGCAAGGTGCTTCAGTACCTGCCACAGAACAACCTGGAGGATCCCCCCGTGATTGAGTGTGACGATCCCATCGACCGGCTGGACGACAGGCTCAATGAAATAATCCCTGAAAATCCGCATGAGCCCTACGATGTCAAGGAGATCATCTATTCTTTGGCTGATCACGGTGAGTTTCTCGAGTTCCACCGGTACTGGGCCAGGAACATCGTCATCGGGCTCGCACGTTTCAACGGCATCCCGTGCGGTATCGTGGCCAACCAGCCGCAGTTCCTGGCGGGTGTGCTCGACATCAATGCCTCACGAAAGGCGGCACGGTTTGTCCGCTTCTGCGATGCCTTCAACCTTCCGGTGGTGACCTTTGTGGATGTTCCCGGATTCCTTCCGGGCAGCGCCCAGGAATACGGAGGCATCATCCTGCACGGCGCCAAGTTGTTGTTTGCATACGGCGAGGCCACGGTTCCCAAGGTGACCGTCACCCTGCGCAAGTCATACGGCGGTGCGCATGACGTGATGGGTTCCAAGCACCTTCGCGGCGACATCAACTATGCCTGGCCCACGGCCGAGATCGCCGTCATGGGTCCCAAGGGCGCCATCGAGGTTCTCGAAGGCAAACGGATCGCAGAGATCAGCGACCCTGAAGAACGCCAGAAATATATCGCCGCCAGAGAGCAGGAATACCGGGAAAAGTTTGCCAATCCCTATGAAGCGGCAAGGTATGGTTACATCGACGATGTGATCGAGCCCCGCAACACCCGCTTCCGCATCATCCGTGCCCTGCAGACCCTGTCCACCAAGAAGGACACCAACCCCCCGAAAAAACACGGAAATATCCCGCTGTAATGATGACCTTCCTACGGATACATCCCCTGACCATCAGCTTTGACCTTTCAGCCATCGACTGGTTTGCAGTCACCGTGGCCGTCGCAGGTTACGTTACTGTTTTCCTGTCCTTGCTGGCCCTGTATTATGTCTTCAACAACCTGCCCAGGCTGATCTCGCTGAACATCCGGAAGAAGCTCAGAAAGCAGGGCCGAATCAAGGATGCCGCACAGAGCGACCTGCACATCAGCGGCGAGGTCGGTGCGGCCATCAGCATGGCCCTGTTTTTTTATTTCAGCGAGATGCACGACAAGGAAAGCGAGGTGATCACGATACGAAGGACCCGGAAGGAATATTCACCCTGGAGCTCCAGGATTTACAGCCTGAATCCCTATTACAGGAAAAAACTCTGATCATGAAGAAATTCAGTTTTACCATACGGGGCAACCGGTATGAAGTGGAGATTCAGCAATTTGAGAACAACATTGCGGAAATGGAGGTAAATGGTTCTCATTACACCGTGGAGGTGCATGAGGAGGTACGCCCCTCCAAGACGCCGACCATCCTGGTCAGGAAGGAGGTTCCCGATCCCCGGAGGAGCGAGGTGAAGATCAGAAAAACGATCGGAAGTGCCCTGCAGATGAAGTCGCCCTTGCCCGGCACCGTGATGCAGGTGCTTGTAAAGTCCGGCGACAATGTGAAGAAGGGTCAGAAGCTCCTTGTTTATGAGGCGATGAAGATGGAGAACAGCATTCTGGCCGAACGCGACGGACAGATTACCGCAGTCCGCGTGCAACCGGGTGATAATGTCCTGGAAGGGGACGTACTGGTCGAGATGTCATGAACAGGGCGGTTCGAAAGATATGGACCCTGCTGGGGGTCATTGGGGTGCTTATCATGGTATCCGCCGGTGTGCAGGCCATCTCCGGCAATGACAGGAATACGCCTGTTCAGGACAGCCTCGTATTGCAACCGGATGCCTCTTCCCCGGATGATCCCGATCCTTCCGACCGGGGGGTGCAAGGTCTCAGGAAATTCATCGGATACACCGGATTTGCCAATGTGACCCCGGGTCATCTGATCATGCTGGCAGTCGGGATCGTCTTCATTTTCCTCGCCATCCGGTTTGAATATGAGCCTCTGCTTCTGATCCCCATCGGAACAGGCATTCTTATCGGCAATGTCCCCTTCATGGCGGACTCCGGTCTGATGCTCGGGATATACGAGGAGGGAAGCGTAATGAATTATCTTTATTTCGGAGTGAAGACTGGAATATATCCTCCGCTGATCTTCCTGGGGATCGGTGCGATGACCGATTTCTCCTCGCTGATATCCAATCCAAGGCTGATGTTGCTGGGTGCGGCGGCGCAGGTGGGTATCTTTATTACCTTCCTCGGGGCCCTGTCGCTGGGTTTCCATCCCGCTGAGGCAGGAGCTATCGGGATCATCGGCGGTGCCGACGGACCCACGGCCATATTCATCTCCTCCAAGCTGGCCAACGGCCTGAACATCATCGGGCATACCCCGGTAGGCGACCCTGTCTATGTGAAAAACCTCATCGGTCCCATTGCCATAGCAGCCTATTCCTACATGGCATTGGTGCCGGTCATCCAGCCCCCCATCATGAGGCTGCTGACCTCCCGACGGGAGCGGCTGATCCGCATGAAACCACCCCGTTCCGTATCCCGTCTCGAGAAGATCATGTTCCCGGTGATCGGTCTCCTGCTGACCACCTTCATCTCGCCCAGTGCATTACCGCTTCTGGGGATGCTCTTTTTCGGCAACCTGCTGAAGGAGAGCGGGGTCACACGGCGGCTGGCCGACACGTCACGCAATGCGCTGATCGATATCGTAACTATTGTCCTGGGCCTGACGGTAGGTGCCTCCACACAGGCCGATGTTTTCCTCATAGGGGAGTCGGTACTGATCTTTGTGCTGGGAGCCGTTTCATTCATGGTGGCTACTGCAGGCGGGGTGATCTTTGCCAAGGTGATGAACCTGTTTCTGTCGCAGGAAAAGAAGATTAACCCCCTGGTCGGCGCCGCCGGCGTATCGGCCGTCCCCGACAGTGCGCGTGTTGTACAGATCATGGGCCTCAGGGAAGACCCGTCCAACCACCTCCTTATGCATGCCATGGCTCCCAATGTGGCAGGGGTCATCGGTTCCGCCGTGGCAGCAGGTATCCTGCTGAGCTTCCTTCTCTGAACAAGACGGTTACGCCTTTTCGTCCTTCCGATCCGCCTTCGGCAAGCCCCCATGCCTCCGGCAGATAAGCCGGCGGGCAAGCTCCCGACTTTTAGCTTCTGCTCCCCATGTTCTTTCCTCACTGACAAAATCCTATCTTTACCATCAAACTGTCAAATAGATCAATTCATGCTCACCATCGGAATAGCAGGAGGGTCAGGCTCGGGTAAGACCACGGTGGTCAGGGAGATCGTCCGGAGCCTCCCGAAGGATGCCGTTTCCCTGATCAGCCAGGATGCCTATTACCGTGACAACGGACACCTGAGCCCGGAGGAGCGGGCACGGATCAACTTCGACCATCCTTCTTCCATCGAGTTCAGACTTCTGGTCGAACACCTCGACCGGCTCAGGAGCGGCGAAACGATAGGGATGCCGGTCTATTCCTATGTTTCCTGCAAAAGGTCGGAGGAGACCATCCCGGTGAAACCCCGGAAGGTGGTCATCGTGGAGGGTATTCTGATCCTGACCAATGCAAGTCTACGGAAACGGCTGGACATCAAGGTATATGTCGACGCCGATCCTGACGACCGCCTGATCCGGATCATCCGGAGGGACATTGAGGAGCGGGGCCGGTCGTTCCTTCAGGTGCTGGATCATTACGAACGATTCGTCAAACCGATGCACCTGCTTTTCATCGAGCCCAACAAGCGGTATGCCGACATCATCATTCCCCAGGGGGGCCGCAACCGGATCGCAACAGATATCCTGACTTCGCGCATCAGGCAAAAACTGCTGGAAGAGAAGAGCTGAAATCTGCGCCCTTCCGTTTATACCTCTCTTATGCCATCCTGAAAAGGCACTCATCATTGTCTTTCAACGTAATGATTAAAAACACGTCAGAAAAGTGATTAAAAACTAATCACAGGATGCTCATTGGAGGGAGAGGAACAGAATCTTCATCCCAAATTCCCCATCGGGAGGAACGACATCCCGCCTGCCTGTCCGTTGAAATGCGGGTCGGCAGGCAGGAATAGCGGCTGCGTTGTCCTGAGCGGGGAATTCCTGCCTGTCTGCCGAAGGCATGGCCTGCCAGATCCAGGACCGGTACGAAGGCAACCAGGTGTGTTTATCTGGGTTTAATCCAAATGACCAATCCGGGTTTATGGAAGAAGGAGGGGAAATCAAATACCCCTTGATTCCTCATGGCAAAAAAAGCGGGAGCGCTATGAGCGACTCCCGCAGGTCGTATATGGGGATGATATCTCCTACTTCACCTCTTCAAAATCCACATCGGTCACCTCATCCGTGCCGGATTTGCCTCCCTCCTGCTGGCTGCCGGACGAGCCCTGCTGTGGGCCTCCCTGCTGGCCGGCGGCCGACTGCTGGGTGGCGTTGTACATCTCCTGGCTGGCTGCCTGCCAGGCGCTGTTGAGCTGGTTCATGGCCGCATCCACACCGGTAAGGTCACGGTTCTTATGAGCTTCCTTCAGCGTGGCCAGGGCATCCTCGATGGGCTTTTTCTTGTCGGCAGGTATCTTGTCGCCGTAATCCTGCAGTTGTTTTTCGGTGGTGAAGATGAGCGAGTCGGCCTGGTTCATCTTGTCCACTTCCTGGCGTTTTTTGCTGTCCGCTTCGGCATTGGCGACCGCCTCTTCCTTCATGCGTCTGATCTCTTCCTCGCCCAGGCCTGAGGAAGCCTCGATGCGGATGTGCTGTGACTTGCTTGTTGCCTTGTCCTTGGCCGCGACGTTCAGGATGCCGTTGGCATCGATGTCAAACGTGACCTCAATCTGAGGCACACCGCGGGGTGCCGGGGGCAGGCCGTCGAGATGGAATCTCCCGATGCTTTTGTTCTGTGCGGCCATGGGTCTCTCGCCCTGGAGGACATGGATCTCCACGCTTGTCTGGCTGTCGGCTGCCGTGGTGAAGGTCTCCGCCTTCTTGGTCGGGATGGTGGTGTTGGCCTCGATCAGCCGGGTCATGACACCGCCCAGCGTCTCGATACCGAGTGAAAGCGGCGTGACATCGAGCAGGAGGATGTCCTTGACCTCTCCGGTCAGCACACCACCCTGGATGGCGGCTCCGACGGCTACCACCTCATCCGGGTTGACCCCTTTGGAGGGCATCCGGCCGAAGAAATCCTGCACCACTTTCTGGATGACCGGGATCCTTGTGCTTCCGCCCACCAGGATCACCTCATTGATGTCGGAGGCGTTCATGCCGGCGTCGGACAAGGCCTTGCGGCAAGGTTCGATGGTGGATTGCACCAGGTCGTCGATCAGCTGTTCGAATTTGGCGCGGGTCAGCTTCCTGACCAGGTGTTTGGGGATGCCATTTACAGGCATGATGTAGGGCAGGTTGATCTCCGTCTCCGAGGAGCTGGACAGCTCTATTTTGGCCTTTTCTGAAGCCTCTTTCAGGCGCTGGAGCGCCATGGGGTCCTTGCGCAGGTCAATGCCTTCGTCCTTTTTGAATTCTTCGGCCAGCCAGTCGATCAGGCGCTGGTCGAAATCGTCGCCCCCTAAATGGGTGTTGCCGTTGGTGGATTTTACCTCAAACACACCGTCGCCGAGCTCCAGGATCGAGATGTCGAAGGTGCCGCCGCCCAGGTCATACACTGCAACCTTGAGATCCTTGTTTTTCTTGTCCAGCCCGTAAGCCAGAGATGCAGCCGTGGGCTCATTGATGATTCTGCGTACCGTCAGACCGGCAATCTCACCCGCCTCCTTGGTCGCCTGGCGCTGTGAGTCGCTGAAATAGGCAGGGACGGTGATCACCGCTTCGGTAACCTCCTGACCCAGGTAGTCTTCGGCCGTTTTCTTCATCTTCTGAAGAATCATGGCCGATATCTCCTGCGGCGAGTATTTCCTGTTGTCGATCTCTACACGGGGGGTGTTGTTCTCCCCCTTGACCACCTTGTAGGTGACCCTGCCGATCTCGGTCTGAACCCGGTCATGGGGCTCTCCCATGAACCTCTTGATGGAGTATATCGTTTTGGTCGGATTGGTGATGGCCTGGCGCTTGGCCGGATCCCCTACCTTCCGCTCTCCGTTTTCCGTAAATGCCACAATGGACGGCGTGGTCCTTCTCCCCTCGCTGTTGGGGATCACCACCGGTTCGTTCCCCTCCATTACGGCCACACAGGAGTTGGTTGTTCCAAGGTCTATTCCAATAATTTTTCCCATTGTCTGTGATGTTGTTGTAATTGACCAGATTTATTTCAGGCCAAAAAGCTTCAATCATTATGCCAAAGCTGGTACAGATGTTCTGTTCCACCACACCTCCGTTGCTGCAATTATCAGAATTTACACTATATGGCTGTAATATAGCGAATTAAGAAATGAATCCGGGCCAGCTGGCCCTGTATGTAAGGCTGACAAAAAGACAGGATGGCGGGACGGGATGGGATCAGGGCAGGAATTTCAGTGAGACGGTCGTATCGGTATTGTCAAGATATATGAGCTGTGAAAGGGTGGTCTTCCGGAGGATCTTTTCCTTGATCTTCCTCATCCGGCTGGAAAAAATACCGATCCCGTTGTTCACATTGGTGTATATCGGTGGATCGATAACAATGCTCGTGGGGTCCGGATTGTTAACATCAATATACTTGTCAAATTCCTCAACGGCTGAAGCCACGATAACCTCCATCTTCCCTGCGATACGCTCCTTCACATCGTTTTCCCTTCCGGGGTCCTTCGTGTAGGGTATCCCGGCGAGACAGGACTGGAAGAAGGTCTGGTCGTAATAAATGAGGCTCATCTCGTCGGAGGAGGATTTCTTCTG
The DNA here is from genome assembly GCA_016939365.1 of Bacteroidales bacterium. Classification (GTDB taxonomy): domain Bacteria; phylum Bacteroidota; class Bacteroidia; order Bacteroidales; family JAFGHD01; genus JAFGHD01. The sequence continues at coordinate 8,264 of JAFGHD010000153.1, forward strand.
GGTGGATGTGGCGAGGGTGATATGGCGGTGCAAGGTGTCAGGAGAGGAGTGTAGTACCTCCATGAAATGGAACCTGAATTCGAATTCATAGCGTGTTCCGGTGGAGGACTGGGTCCATCTGAAGGTGGTTTTGGCCTCCGGATCATTGTCCAGTCCGAGGCTATCCGATATGGAAGAAGGCTTGGTGATAGAAAATTCCTTCACCAGTCCCGTCTGAGCGGTGACCTCATTTCCGGAAACCGGATTCCGTACCATCAGCCTGTAGGTATGGTCATCATCGAGCCAGATCTTTTCCCCGAGGCCGGTGATCGTGACAGGTTCACTGAAGGGTTTGGACCGGAACATCACCTCGCGCCTGCTGCCGAAGATGCCGGACTCCTGGTTGTAAACGCTGAAAGTGTCGAATTCAATGGTCCTGCGTAGGGTACCTCCATCCCAATCTTCCACATACACTTCCGGCGGTACGGCATAGTTGCCCGAGTCCCCGGTCTGTGCCATCAGCAAGGCATTACCCTCGCCGAGAAAGGCTCTGTTGACCTTGATGATCTGGATGGAGTCATACTGGTCCAGCAACCCGTAAATGACCGTGATCTCCTTCCAGGGTGCATTGGTGTCCAACTCCGTCTCACATGAATAGGGTATGTAGATTAAAAGGAGAAAGAGGATCAGTTGCAGTGTTCTTCTCATTGTGACTTTGTAGGAGCCACAAAGATATAAAAAAGTCAACGGGTGACTTTATTTGTACCTTTGACCTGACAAACCCAACACTCCATGGAAAGCCGGAAATATTACACCAAGATCACCACCCATGTGCTTCAGGAGATGAAGCTCAAGGGGGAGAAGATCGCCATGCTGACCGGGTATGATTATTCGATGGCGCGTATCCTTGATGAGTCGGGGATTGAGGTGATACTGGTCGGGGACTCCGCCTCCAATGTGATGGCAGGGCACAAAACCACCCTCCCCATCACGCTGGATGAGATGATCTATCATGCCGGCTCAGTGGTTCGGGGCGTGTCCCGTGCCCTGGTGGTGGTGGATCTTCCCTTTGGCACCTACCAGGGCAACTCCATCGAGGCCCTTCATTCTGCCATACGGATCATGAAGGAATCAGGCGCCAGCGGCATCAAGATTGAAGGGGGCAAGGAGGTGATCGCCTCCGTGGACCGCATCCTTTCGGCCGGCATCCCGGTCATGGGCCACCTGGGATTGACACCCCAGGCGATACATAAGTTCGGCACCTATGTCGTCAGGGCTACTGAAAAGGATGAGGCCGATAAACTGGTCACCGACGCCCACCTCCTGGAGAAAGCCGGCTGTTTCGCCATCGTGCTTGAGAAGATCCCGGCCCGGCTCGCTGCTCAGGTGACCAGCGAGCTCAAGATACCCACCATCGGCATCGGAGCCGGCAGCAGCGTCGACGGACAGGTGCTCGTCCTGCACGACATGCTCGGAATTACCCAGAACTTCTCCCCCAGGTACCTCCGCCGTTACCACAACCTCACCGAGGAGATCAAGGGATCGGTCACAGCCTACATCAACGATGTCAAATCCGGAGAGTTCCCCAACGAGCGGGAACAATACTAACCAATATAGTCCCGGGGTGACTTGAAGATAAAAGTGATTGGGTAACTAAAAGCACAAGGTTGCGAAATAGTTAATTGATAAAAAGTCAGCCAGGAGTCACCCCGGGACTAATCGGTAAAAGTCAGGCAAAAGTCACCCGTGACCAGTAAGAAAAAGATATGCAGATACTTTTCGAGGACAACCACCTGATCGCGGTCAACAAACGTCCGTCGGAGATCGTGCAGGGCGACAGGAGCGGTGACACGCCGCTGAGTGAGACGGTGGAGGATTACATCCGCAGGAAGTATAGCAAGCCGGGGAAAGCTTTTCTCGGGGTGGTGCACCGCCTTGACCGGCCGGTGAGCGGGGTGGTGGTCTTCGCCCGGACATCCAAAGCCCTGGCCAGGATGAATGCACAGATCGCTGCACGTGAGATCCGGAAGACATACCTGGCGGTGGTGGCCAATGCCCCGCCGCAGGAAGAGGGTCACCTGATACATTATATTATTAGGGACTCATCGAAGAACAAATCCTTCATCACTCATGAAGGCCGGAAAGGCGCCAAAAGGGCCGAGCTGTTTTACAGGAGGATCGGCTCCATCAGGAACTACCATCTGCTGGAGATCGACCTGCTTACCGGGCGGCATCATCAGATCAGGGCACAGCTGGCTCATATCGGTTGTCCTGTCCGTGGCGACCTCAAGTACGGCTATCCCCGGAGCAACCCTGATGCCTCCATCCACCTCCACGCATGGAAGCTGGATTTTAACCACCCGGTGATCAAACAGCAGGTTTTCATCATGGCTCCCACTCCTCATGAGACTGTCTGGGAGGCCTTTAAGATAATTTAACAAATTTTTAACTGAAAAAAGCCGGTCTGGCTTTGATTTATTCATACTTTAGCCTCACCAAAAAATGCGATGCAGAAAAAATTTTTAAAAAAAGTCTTGTTTGTTGATAAAAATTTTTATTACATTTGCATGAGGAGATCGAGTAATCAATCAAAAC
>JAFGHD010000023.1 GCA_016939365.1 Bacteroidales bacterium
AAGGCGGCTGTGTTGTAATCGAAGTATATCTGCGTGGAGGAGTGGAACGTGCCGGGCTGGGAACAGGCCAGCTCGATGTCGAACTCGAACACGCAGTCGGTACCGACAGTCTTGGTGCCTTCGTTGGCGAATCTCCAGTACAGCTCAGGCTGTGCCAGGGAAACGCCGAATGCCATAAACATTAAGGCGGTAATGAGAATCGTAGCTTTCTTCATTGTTCAATTTTTTTTAAATTTGGTTCAAATTTGGTTCAAATTTGGTTCAGATGAATTGGTTTTTGATAAAACACAAAAGACTATAAAGGTTGCAAATATAAGAAAAAAAATAATTAACAAATTTTTCAATAAAATTTATAGCCTGAAGCCATCCCAAGGTTACCAATACTCTTACTGGTCATACCCTTTATTCTTACCTTCGTGCTCTGAATGCATCGATACATGGAGTGATCCCAATTGATCCGGTACCGTGATGACAGGTACCTGAGAGTCGTTTCTATCGTAGTGGATCATGACCATATCACTACATGGGTTCAGACCTATGTTTTGGAAATTTATCAAACAATATCATAACCCGGATTGTTCATCACAAAGGAATTTTATGATCGCAATGAAATCACTTCGGATTTATCTGCTGGTTTTCCTTGCAGCAAACGGGCAGTTGTTGCGCGCTCAGGATACGGACGAGTTGCGGTATCTGTCACGTGTAAGGCAGCTCATTTTTGAAGGTAACCGGTCGGGTGAAGGTTATTTCTCCGAGGATGGACGTCATCTGGTATTCCAGGCGGAGCGGGAGGAGGACAATCCTTTTTATCAGATATATATTCTTGATTTTAAGACAGGCGATATCCGCAGGGTTTCACCGGGTACAGGGAAAACCACCTGTGCCTATTTTGAAGGATCCGGCTACCGCCTGCTTTTTGCTTCCAGCCACAAGGATCCCGATGTCTTGCGAAAGCAGAGGGAGGAAATGGATATCAGGGCCTCCGGCCGGGAAAGAAAGTATTCATGGGATTATGAGCCGTGGATGGACATCTTCATCTCCGAACGGGATGGTTCCGGTTTGGTTCAGCTTACAGACAGTTACGGATATGATGCGGAGGGTTCATGGTCTCCTGACGGCCAATGGATCGTCTTCAGCTCCAACAGGAAGGCATATGAAGATACCTTAACCGAATCCGAAAAGCAGCAGCTGGAAATGGATCCCTCCTGGTTCTGTGATCTCTATATCGTTCACCCTGACGGTTCAGGGCTGAAGCAGCTTACAGATACCCCCGGCTACGACGGCGGGCCGTTTTTCTCCCCCGACGGCCGGCGGATCGTATGGAGGCGCTTCAGCACAGACGGTCATATGGCCGATCTATACACCATGAACATTGATGGCAGCAATGAAAGGAGACTTACCGATTTCGGTTGCCTGAGCTGGACTCCTTTTTACCATCCCTCCGGTGAGTACATCATATTTGCCGCCAACAAGGAGGGACATTCCAATTTTGAGCTCTACCTGGTAATTAATGAAGGATTCCGGGAACCGGTCAGGGTGACCTGGACTGATGGTTTTGACGGGCTTCCGGTGTTTTCTCCCGATGGAGAAAGATTGGTTTGGACATCCTCCAGGACCTCCGGCGGGGAAGCCCAGCTTTTCATTGCCGGGTGGGATCATGAAGCGGCCCGTGAGACATTGGAGCGGAGCCCTTTGAGAAATACCTCCATCCTGGAGGAGCCCCATTCCTCTTCATATGAGATTACGGAGTACGATCTGCGATATAATCTGGAATATCTGGCATCCGATGAGCTGAACGGAAGGATGACGGGCAGCGACGGCAGCAGGGTGGCTTCGGAGTTTATTGCCGGTCTTTTCAGATCATTGGAAATGGAACCGTTGCCGGGTCAAAACGATTTCTTCTGGCCGTTCGAATTCGTTGCAGATTATGCCCTCACACCATCCGGTAACAGCCTTGTCTTTGATGATGAACCATACCAACTCAACAGGGATTTTGCACCCTTGGGATCAAGCGCTTCAGGAGAGGTGTCGGGAAACCTGATTTTTGCAGGTTACGGGATCAAAGTCTCGAACGGTCAGTATTCATATAATTCCTATGACTCACTCAAGATCAGGGATCAGGTCGTGATGGTACTTGATGGCATACCGCCCGGCATGGACGAAGAACAACGGAAAAATACTGAGCTGACCCTGGCCAGCGGTTACAAACAGATGCTGGCACGTCAGATGGGCGCCCGGGCCATACTCATTGTTACCCCGGCGACCATTGATCCGGGTGATCGTGAAGTACCGGGCAATTCGGGTATCCTGTCCCTTTACCTTTCTGAAGAAGCCGCGACAAGGATGTTGAAGTCCTGCGGAAGGGATCTGGAAAATATCAGGCAATCATTGACCGGAGGAAATATTTCCCGGCCGGATAATCATTTCGACTCCGGTCAAGAGATCGAGATCAGGATCGAAATAGACTATGTGCCTGGTTCCGACCGGAATGTGATCGGTGTGCTGTCATCTCAGAATCCTGATGCGGAGTACATCCTGCTGGGTGCCCATTTCGATCACCTCGGACGGGGCGAGGTCAACAGCAGGGCCAAAGGAGAACACCGCCACCTGGTGCATAACGGGGCCGATGACAATGCATCGGGCGTGTCGGCAGTGATGGAGATGGCCGGGCATTTCAGGGGGATCAGTGAACGGGAGCCGGAACGACTGAAGCATCACCTGGTATTTTGCCTCTGGTCAGGGGAGGAGCTGGGAATGATCGGATCATCCTCGTTCGCTTTGAACCTGCCCATTCCCGCGGACCGGATCAGAGCCTATCTGAATTTCGATATGGTGGGCAGGATGCAGGATAACCGGCTATATCTTCAGGGATTGGGGAGCGGTGCGCAATGGAAGCAAGCGATCGAGAAGACTAACATTCTTTCGGGCTTCGACCTGGTACTGGGTCACGATCCCTACCTTCCCACGGATGCCACTTCCTTGTATATCCAGGGAATACCCATCATCAGCTTCTTCACGGGCATCCATGATGATTACCATACAGACACCGATGATGCCCACCTGATCAATTATCCGGATCTGAAACGGGTTGTGGACTTTGCCTGCATGCTGACCGGAGAGCTGATGAAGCCGGGTCAGGAGATGACCTATCAGGAGGTCCGGGCAAGGAGCAACCGGATGAGCCGTGGTGCCAGGTCGGTGTCACTGGGTACCATTCCGGCATATGTGGGCGGAGACGAAAAGGGCGTCCGGATCCAGGGCGTACGTCCCGGCGGACCGGCTGACAAGGCAGGACTGAAAGGCGATGATCTGATCACGGGCCTCAACGGAAAGGATGTCTTTAACATTTATGATTTCATGAACATCCTGAACGAACTGGAGGCAGGCCGGGAAACCACCGTCAGGGTTTTCAGAAACGGCGGGGAAATGCTCCTCAGGATCATACCGGAAGCCAGGGAATAGCTCACCCGCTTTCAGTGCCGTTCATCACCGGTCTTTCATCTTTTGAGCGGGGGGATTCGGAACGACAGTCCGCCATCTCCCTGTAACCGGCTCAAAGCAGATCTCCCCAATCCCTGCATTCCCCTTCTCCATCAAGGACCTGACATCATCCACCCAGTATAACATACCGGGTGGGTCTGTAACCGGGAAGCTGCCCGGTACCTGCTCCGGCTGCGAAACAGGTATGATCCTGAATACCTTTCGGGGTGCCTGGCCTGAGACATCCACCCATGTCAGGTAATAACCTGCTTCGCCGATATGTACCTGCCCCTGATCCCTGAATATCCGTATCTGAAGCATGGCACCGCCGTCGCGGGGATGGGTGCGCTGGTTGGAGATAAAATTGCCCAGCGAATAGGCCAGTATCCTTTCCCTGCCGTCATTTCCGCACGATCGCTCCATGCGCTGCACCACATGCGGATGTGACCCGACCAAAATGTCCGCTCCGTGATCCAGGATATTTTGTGCCAGCCTGACCTGATCCTCTCGGGGGTGAAGCTCATATTCCGTGCCCCAGTGAAGCACCACGATAATGAGATCGGGTTTGTGACCTGAGGCCATTTTCATATCACCGATGATGCGCTCCTCATCCAGCATGCTGATCATATGGGGCGGCCGGGGAAGGTTTCCGTTGGTACCGTAGGTATAGTTCAACAGTGCCAGCCGGAATCCTTTGATCTCGATCAGGAGGGGGTGATCTCTCTGATAATCCGCCGAATCGGGGAATGTCCCGGTATGACGGAATCCCAGACTGTCCAGCACATGGTGAGTCCTTTCGAAGCCTTCTGCGTTTCTGTCGTAGGTATGGTTGTTGGCAGTCACGAGAATGTCGATCCCTGCTTTTTTCAGGGCGGTTCCCAGCTCATCCGGAGCGGAGAACTGCGGATAACCCGTATAGGGTTTCCCTCCGAAAGTGACCTCCAGATTGGCGATGCAGATATCTGCTTCGCTGAGGATATCCCTGACCAGGTGAAAGCATGTATCATAGCTGTATGCTCCAGTCACCGGATCGAAAGCCCCCTTGATCTGGGCATCATGGTTCATGATGTCTCCGCAGAACAGCAGGGTCAGGGCGGTATCCGGCGGTACGGCCTGTCCTCCGGAGTTCATCGCGCGGACAGCCAGGATCAGTGTGATCAGGAGCGGGTGACGGAGGAGGGCTTTTACCACTTCTGAAGGTGTTTCATGATGATGGCAGCGGCTTTTCCGGAGGCACCGGCTCCGCCGAGCCTCTCTTTCAAGGACCTGAATGCTTCTGTCATCTCTTTCCTGTACTCCTCATCGCCGGTGAGCCTGTGCAGTTCCCGGCTGATGTTGCCGGCGTTCATCCTGTCCTGGATCAACTCGGTCACCACAGGGCGTTCCATGATCAGATTCACCAGGGAGATATAAGGGACGTTCACCAGCCTGCGTGCAATGCGGTAGGAGACAGGGTTTCCCCTGTAGCATACCACTTCGGGAACTTCAAACAGGGCAGTTTCAAGGGTGGCGGTGCCGGAAGTAACGACAGCGGCCTCAGCGTTCTGCAGCAGCGGATAGGTCTGCCCGCTGACCAGTCTGACATCCCGGTTCCCTGTCATCCTGTGGTAGAATCCCGGCGGTATGGAAGGGGCTCCTCCGATGACGAACTGATACCCATCGAAATCCGGGATCACTGAAATCATCTCGGGTAACATCTTCCGGATCTCCTGGGGTCTGCTGCCCGGAAGCAGTGCAATAACGGGTCTGTCGTCCAGCTCATTTTCCTTCCGGAACCGGGATCTGCCGGAAGGGTCCAGACCGTCCAGAACGTCGAGAAGCGGATGGCCCACAAAATCCACCTCGACCCCATAACGCGCATAGAAATCTTTTTCGAAAGGCAGGATGACAAGCATGCGATCCACATGGTCGCGGACCTGGAAGACACGTGACTTCTTCCAGGCCCACACCTGAGGCGAAATATAATAGAACACCTTCAGGCCGGTCTTATGCGCGAAGCGTGCGATCCGCAGGTTGAATCCGGGGTAGTCGACCAGGATCAGGGCATCGGGGCGCCAGGAGAGAATGTCTTTTCTGCATTGTTTCAACAGCCGCGAGATGGTTCGGATATTCATCAGCACCTCTGTGAAACCCATAAAGGCCAGTTCACGGTAGTGCACCACCAGGCTGCCGCCCTGCCGTTCCATCTGGTCTCCTCCCCAGCAACGGAACCGTGATTCCGGGTCCAGACCATGAATGGCGGCCATCAGGTGGGATGCATGCATGTCCCCGGATGCTTCTCCCGCGATGAGGTAATACTTCATAGATATTCCAACTCGTGACGGAATGCGAAGAAGAGAAGGGCAAGGACGAATGTGACGGCCAGTAGGGCTCGTCCGGTGCGGTCGGCCCTGAGCACGACAAAATAGTACCGGATCGGGATGAGGTTGACAAAGATACTGATAATGACCTGCTTGTGGAATACCAACAGAACCGGGATATATCCCATCCTTACCAGCCATGTCTGGATCCCATAGATCAGACCGAGTGAAAGGAGAGGTAGCAGCAACCCGATACAGGTTCCCATGACATAGGAGTTATTCCTGAACATCCATCTTCCATTTTTTGATCGCTGCAAGGGCCTTGTATGCGGTGAAATCGATCTGTACCGGAACCACGGAGATGTAATTGTTCGAAAGAGCCCATGCATCCGACCCGCGGGCGGCATCCCCATTGAGGAAAACCCCTGTGAGCCAGTAATAATAACGGGAGTGGGGGTCAAGCCGTTCCTCGAATTCCTCATCCCATCGACCCCTCGACTGCCGGCAAACCTTGATGCCACGTATGACCTCGCGGGAAACGGCAGGTATGTTCACATTCAGACAGACCCCTTCGGGGAGACCGTTCTCAAGAACATTCCGTGTGATCACCCTGACATAATCATCCACCGCACTGAAATCAGCCTTGTGGGAATAATCCAGCAATGAAAAGCCGATTGCAGGAATTCCGTCGATGGTCGCTTCGATCACGGCGGCCATGGTACCGGAGTAAACGATGTTGATGGACGCGTTGGAGCCGTGGTTGATACCCGAAACCACCAGGTCGGGGCGTTTCCTGAGGATCACCTTCTCTCCCAGCTTCACGGAATCCACAGGGGTGCCGTTGCAGCTGTATTCCGAGTACCCTTCCTCTTCATGGATTTTCCGTAACCGCAATGGTACCGAAACGGTAATGGCATGCGCCATGCCCGACTGCGGCTTGTCGGGTGCCACCACCACCACATCGCCGAATTCACGCATCAGGTCGATCAGCTTCCTCAAACCCGGTGCATGTATCCCGTCGTCATTCGTCACCAGGATGAACGGTCTCTGGGGTTCCTTGTCCTGCATATTGACCGCAAAAGTAACCCTTTTTCCGCATACATCAGGCAAGGGCATCAGGGGGTGCATCTCGACTATCGCTAGATGCCCGACTTCGACGCCGTCCGGTGCCCGACCTCGGCATCGCTCGGAGCCCGACCCTGATCACGACCACAATCCCAACCGGTAAATACATGGATATTCGATGCCCGCCTCCGGCAAGCCTTCGGCGGACAGGCCAGATTTTCGATTTGCTGCGCTTCCACTGAACCGCCTTTTCACTTTATACTTTTTCACTTTCAACTTCCTGTGGGCAGGTGGCACCTCGACTTCGGTGGGCGAGGTCGATCACGACCACGAACAAAATCACGATCAGGCCATGATCCGGAATCATTGTTCGTTGGAAACGGTATAGCAATACCCGGAGTAATTCAGAGATTTCCGGCCTGAGATACCCTCTCCGCCCGGAGAGGGGGCAGGGGGAGAGGTACGATCACGATCACGACACAGGACGATGGCATGATGTATTAGGTATGATGCATTAAGGATGAAGTATGATGTCAGATGTGATGGTTCCAAATAACTGTTTTCAACTCCTAACAACTGACCCGCCTCCGGCAAGCCTTAGTCGGGCAGGCTCCTGAATTCTGACTTGCCAATAATCAGCTAATTTAGCGCTTTCCGGCGGATGGCCGGATGGGTAGCAACAACCGTATCGATCATGAAAAACCTCTGGATTATCATCGCGATCCTTCTGACGGCGGGATGCAGCCGGCACCCCTCGCATTTCGAAGCTTCGGTGCCTGCCCCCGATGGCCCGATCATGCTTTCATTCAGGCTGTCAGAGGGCGTACCCTCCTACATGATTTATGCCGGGCAGGAAGTCATCCTTGACTGGAGTCCGCTGGGATTTATACTGGAAGGGAACGATTCCCTGGCTGCCGGATTTGTGTTGGAAGACAGCCGTACCCTCACCTTCCGGGAGGTCTGGCAGCCTGTCTGGGGTCAGTTCTCCAGCTATATCAACCATTACAATTCCCTCCGGATCCGACTCAGGGAGGCATCGGGCAGCCGCAGACTCATGGAAATGGAATTCAGGGTGTTCAGTGACGGTCTGGGTTTCCGGTATATATTTCCGGAACAGGAGGGGCTGGGGGATTTCAGGATCATGGATGAGCTGACCGGTTTCCATATCGGGTCCGAAGGCAGGGCATGGTGGATTCCGGGCGACTGGGACAGCTACGAACATCTGTGGCGCTCCACCCCGGTGGCCGGTATTGATTCGGCCAATACCCCGGTCACCCTTGAACTGGATAACGGCTATACCGTGGCCATTCATGAAGCGGCACTTACCGACTATGCCGGGATGACACTCCGGCGTCATGAGACAAAACCCTTATTGCTGGAATGTGCCCTGGTACCCTGGCCGGATGGGGTCAAGGTATACGGGCAAACCCCGTTCATGACTCCCTGGCGTACCATCCAGCTTGTCAAAGAGCCCGGAGCACTGGTTGAGTCGGGTCTTATCCTCAATCTCAATGAGCCCAGCCGGATCGCAGATGTATCCTGGATCCGGCCGATGAAATACATCGGTATCTGGTGGGGAATGCACCTGGGTGTCTATACCTGGCATGCCGGTCACCGGCACGGCGCCACAACTGAACGTGCCAGGCAATATATTGATTTCGCTGCGTCCCATGACATCGATGCTGTGCTGGTTGAGGGCTGGAACACCGGCTGGGAAAGCTGGTTCAGGGGGGATCAGTTTGATTTTGTGACCCCCTATCCCGATTTTGACCTCAGAGAGGTGGCCGCGTATGCCCGTGAAAAAGGGGTCAGCCTGATCGGTCATCATGAGACCGGCGGCCAGGTGCCCATCTATGAGAAGCACATCGATTCAGCCTTTGCACTATACCGGAGCCTTGGGATCGATGCGGTGAAAACGGGATATGCCGGAATGATCCGGCCGGAGGGGCAGCATCATCATGGCCAGTGGATGGTAAGACACTACCGCATGGTAGTGGAGAAAGCTGCAGAACACCGGATCATGATCGATGCCCATGAGCCCATCAAACCCACCGGTATCAGCCGCACATGGCCCAATATGATGACCCGCGAGGGCGTCCGCGGCATGGAGTGGAACGCCTGGAGCGAGGGCAATCCCCCGGAACACACCACCATCCTGCCTTTCACCCGGATGCTGGGCGGGCCCCTCGACTACACACCGGGTATCTTTGATATCAGATGTGAACGGTATCAAGCCGAAAGAAAGAAATCTACCTCCCGCGATGTGGAAGGGACACGGGTACATACCACCCTTGCCAAACAGCTGGCACTCTATGTGGTGCTCTTCAGCCCGCTCCAGATGGCGGCCGATATGATCGAAAACTATGAAAACCAGCCGGCTTTCGCCTTCATCGAAAGGGTGCCGGTCACATGGGATGAAACACGGGTACTGGATGCAGCCATCGGCGATTTCGTCTGCATCGCACGCCGGAGCGGCAACGACTGGTATATCGGCGGCATCACTGACGAACGGGAAAGGACTGTGGGGTATGCTCTGGATTTCCTCAGGCAAAACCAGGAATACCGTTTGCTATCTTATGGCGACGGGGAGGGGGCGGATTATGAGACCCATCCCCTGGATCTTATGATCAGGGAGGATGTGGTCACCGCGTCTGACTCGCTCAAGATATGGATGGCCCGTGGCGGAGGTTTCGCCGCTATTCTGGAGAGAATAAAATAATGATAGGAAGCGATATGGATAAGAAAACCACCTTCACCGGATCTGCAGCCGTCTTCCTGGTCTTCCTCTGCATGGGATTCGGAGACGCGGTCGGACCGTTCGTGGGACTGGCCAGGGATACTTTCGATCTATCCAACACCATGGCGCAGCTCATACCCTTTACCGGGTTCATCATGTTCGGCCTGTTATCCGTTCCTGTGGGTGTTTTACAGGATAAGACAGGCAAGAAATTCATTCTGATGCTGGGGCTGATCGTTGCGCTGGTTGGGCTGGTGATCCCGCTGTTCGGGGGGCTGAACCGATACAGCCTGTTCCTTTTGACGGTACTGCTGCTGGGTGCCGGGGCCACCATCCTGCAGGTGGCCGGCAATCCCGTCATGAGGGACGTCTCCCCGGAGGGGAAATATGCACGAAACCTGTCCCTGGGGCAGTTCGTCAAGGCCATCGGCTCCCTGTCCGGCCCGTTGCTGCCCGTAGCGGCGGCACGCTGGTGGGGAATGGGCTGGGAAGTGGTTTTTCCGGTCTATTCTGCAGCCCTGCTGCTGACCATTATCATCCTGTCATGGGCCAGGATCAGGGAGAAGAAGGGCCGGAAGGAGCACCACGCATCGCTCATGTCCTGCCTGTCGCTGCTGCGCAGTCCCTTTGTCCGGATGATGGTGGCAGGCATCTTTCTCTATGTGGGCGCAGAGGTATGCATGAGCTCCGGAATACCCCTGTTCCTCGACGCCCGCTTCGGGATCGATATCCGAAGCCTCGGCGTGGCCGGAACAGGCCTCTTCTTCCTGTGCATCATGACCGGGAGGTTCCTCGGATCGGTGGTGCTGAACTGGATGCCGGCCGGCCGCTTCCTTGTCCTTACCTCAAGCCTCTCCATCCTGGGCATTCTGGGACTCTTCTCAGGGAACCAGGCCATTTCGGTTCTGGGTATCATTATATGCGGGCTGGGTTTTGCCAATGTGTTCCCGCTTATCTTCTCCATCACGGTCGACCGCATGCCGGAACGATCCAACGAGTTGTCGGGGCTGATGGTGACCGCCATTGTGGGAGGAGCCCTGCTGCCGCCGCTGATGGGGGTGATATCCGATATGACATCGGTCGTTGCAGGATTCCTTGTCCCCCTGGCTGCTATCCTCTATGTGTTATTGACCGCACTGAGAAATCAGGGAGTGCGAAACCCGGCAGTCTGAAAGTAAGTAGAACTGGAAATATCACGAAGATGATGAATGAAACCGCCATCGGCATCGACATCGGGGGTACCAATACGGTGATGGGACTGGTGGACCGCGAGGGTTCCATCCTGAAACGACACATCATCCCCACCGATACCCACCCGGACTATTCCATCTATATGAACTCCCTCTGTGCGGCCATCGATACACTGATCAGCAAAGAAGGTAGTGAGACCTCTATCCGGGGCATCGGGGTGGGAGCCCCCAACGGCAATTACTACAACGGTACGATCGAATTCGCCCCGAACCTGAAATTCAAAGGAGTAGTTCCCGTGGTGGATTTCCTGAGGGAACGCTACCCGATGGAGGTGATCGTACTGACCAACGACGCCAACGCGGCGGCCATCGGCGAGATGATTTACGGGGGTGCCAAAGGGATGAGGGATTTTATCATGATCACCCTCGGAACGGGCGTGGGCAGCGGGATTGTGGTCAACGGCGAGATGGTTTACGGCCACGACGGCTTTGCCGGCGAGATCGGCCACACCATCGTTGACCCGAAAGGACGTAAGTGTGGCTGCGGAAGAAGAGGCTGCCTCGAGACCTATACCTCTGCACAGGGGATCAAACGCACGGTCTTCGAGCTTCTGGCAGAGATGACGGAACCTTCGGCCCTCCGGAAGGTATCCTTTGAGAACCTTTCAGCCCATATGATCGATGAGGCCGCGCGTTCCGGCGATCCCATCGCCCTGGAGGCATTCGACCGGACCGGCCGGGTGCTGGGCCTTAAGCTCGCGGACGCCGTGGCACATACCAGCCCCTCCGCCATCTTCCTCTTCGGCGGCCTCGCACAGGCCGGCGACCTCATCTTCAAACCCGTGCAGCACTATATGGAAGAATATATGCTCAATATCTTCAAAAACAAAGTGAAGCTACTCCCTTCGAAGCTTCCGCCCGGCGATGCCGCCATCCTCGGCGCCAGCGCACTGGTGTGGAAAGAAGTGGACATATCGAAAAGGTAACAGCTTCAAAATCCCTTTCTGATCCAAACCATCTGTGGCAGAAAGGTATTTGTCATCAGCTGCAGTTGAAACCATGATAAACCTGAAGGATATTGGATACCCCGACAGTTATGATGAACTGAAACCGGGGCTGGAAGAAGAGGGTCTTGAAGCGGGAAGGGTGCTTTCCGAACACAGGGAACGGTATATTGTTGCTACAGAAGGGGGGGAGTTCGAGGCGGAAATTACCGGTAACATGCGTTTCGCAGCCGGGAACAGGGAGGATTTTCCTGCGGTGGGCGACTGGGTGGCTCTGATGGTGTATGATCCGGACATTGCGATCATTCACAGGATCCTGCCCCGGAAATCGCTGATCAAAAGGCAGGCCCCGGGCCAGATCGGAGGAATTCAGGTCATCGCCGCAAATATCGACGTTGCTTTTGTGGTCCAGTCGCCTGACCGGGATTTCAATATCAACAGGCTGGAGAGGTACCTGACCATTTGCCATTCATCCGGGGTGCAGCCGGTCATCCTGCTCAGCAAGGCGGATCTGGTAACCAGGGAACAGATGGCCGGGCTCAAGGAAAAGATCAGGGCACGTGCCGGGAACATACCTGTCATTGCGATCAGCAACATGACACGGGATGGTTATGAAAAGATAAAAGGTTACCTGGAAAAGGGTAGTACCTGTTGTCTGCTCGGCTCCTCGGGAGTCGGGAAATCGACCTTGCTGAACAACCTGCGCGGCAGGGAGACCATGAAGACGGATGCTGTCAGCACGAGTACCGGAAGGGGGAGGCATGTGACAAGCCACAGGGAATTGGTAGTCCTCGATAACGGAGGTCTCCTCATCGACAATCCCGGTTTGAGGGAGGTGGGTATTGCCGGCGCAGAGGGAGGGCTGGAGATCACCTACAATAAGATCTTTGCCCTGGCCCGTGAATGCAGATATAAGGACTGTACGCATTCCCACGAGGCCGGATGTGCCGTCATCGAAGCTGTCAGCAGGGGAGAATTGGATAGGGCTGCTTATGAGAATTACCTGAGGATGGAGCGGGAAAAGGCACATTTCGAATCGAGCGCTGCAGAGAGAAAGAGGAAGGAAAGACAGTTCGGGAAGATCATGAAGGATTACAAGAAAAACATGAAAGATCGCCCTTCCGGATGAAAGCCGGATGGCAGATTATCTTGTATTTGCGGGTACTGAATGGCACACCTCTTCCTGCCGGCATCAGACCCGGTCATTCACTTCGCCCAGCATCTTTCTGAGGGCGAAGATCTCATCACGGATGCGGGCCGCCTCTATGAAATCCAGCTCTTTGACCACAACTTTCATCTGCCGTTCCAGTTTGGCGATGGCTTTTTTCACCTGGTCGGGTTTCATGTATGAGACCACCGGATCGGCAGCCAGGGAGTAGCCTTCCTGTT
Source organism: Bacteroidales bacterium (assembly GCA_016939365.1). Classification (GTDB taxonomy): domain Bacteria; phylum Bacteroidota; class Bacteroidia; order Bacteroidales; family JAFGHD01; genus JAFGHD01. The sequence continues at coordinate 13,166 of JAFGHD010000023.1, forward strand.
CCACGTAGGCTTTGGGCTCGGCGGTTTTGAAACCTGCCACTGCGGTCTGGCCCATGATGGATTCCACTGATTTGATGATGGGTTCCGGGGTGATGCCGTGCGCTTCGTTGTACTTTAGCTGCTTTTCCCTTCTCCGGTTGGTCTCGTCGATGGTTTTTCGCATGGAATCGGTCATGGTGTCGGCATACATGATCACCTTTGCATTCAGGTTGCGTGCGGCACGTCCTGCCGTCTGGGTGAGCGATTTTTCCGATCGCAGGAATCCCTCCTTGTCGGCGTCGAGTATGGCCACAAGCGACACTTCCGGCAGGTCGAGCCCTTCCCGCAGCAGGTTCACCCCCACCAGGACGTCGAAGGTGCCGAGCCGCAGATCGCGCATGATCTCCACCCGCTCGAGGGTCTCCACCTCGGAGTGGATATACCGGCACCTGATGCTGTAACGGGTTAAGTATTTGGTCAGCTCCTCCGCCATGCGCTTGGTCAGGGTGGTCACCAGCACGCGTTCATTGACAGTGATGCGTTGCTCGATCTGTTCCATCAGGTCGTCGATCTGGTTCCGGCTCGGACGCACCTCAATCACGGGATCCAGAAGCCCTGTCGGGCGGATGAGCTGTTCCACCACCACGCCCCCGGCACGCTGAAGCTCGTACTCCCCCGGCGTGGCGCTGACATAGATCACCTGGCCCGTGATCCCTTCAAATTCCTGGAATTTCAGCGGGCGGTTGTCCAGGGCGGCAGGCAGACGGAAGCCATGCTCCACCAGCGTCTGCTTGCGCGACCGGTCGCCTCCGTACATCGCCCGGATCTGCGGTATGGTCACATGACTCTCATCCACCACCAGGAGGAAATCCTCCGGGAAGTAATCGATCAGGCAGAAGGGCCGGGTGCCCGGCTTCCGGCCGTCGAAATATCTTGAGTAGTTCTCAATGCCCGAACAATACCCCAGCTCCCTCATCATCTCGATGTCATACACCACCCGGTCCTCCAGCCGCTTCGCCTCCAGGTGCCTGCCCATCTCCCTGAAATACTCTACCTGAAGGATCATGTCCTCCCGGATATCCTCCAGTGCGCTTTTCATCTTTTCGTGAGAGGTCACGAAGATATTGGCCGGGTAAAGGTTGAGGCTTTCGTATGATTCGATCGTGCGCCCCGTCAAGGGATTGAAGGTTTCGATGGATTCAATATCGTCACCCCAGAACTGAACCCGGAAGGCCACATCCGCATATGCCGGAAAGATGTCGACCGTGTCTCCCCGAACCCTGAAGTTGCCGCGGTTGAACTCCACCTCGTTCCTGGAATAGAGGGCATTCACCAGAAGGCGGAGAAACTCGTTCCTTCCCGCCTTCATGCCTTTTTGAACCCGGATGACGTTGTTGGTGAAATCCTCGGGGTTCCCGATGCCGTATATGCATGACACCGATGCGATCACGATCACGTCCCGGCGCCCGGACAGAAGCGCTGAAGTGGCGCTCAGCCTCAGCTTCTCGATCTCGTCATTGATGGACAGGTCCTTCTCGATATAGGTATTGGTGGAAGGGATGAAGGCTTCCGGCTGGTAATAGTCGTAGTAGGATACGAAATATTCGACCCGGTTGTCGGGGAAGAACTGTCTGAACTCACCGTACAGTTGTGCGGCCAGGGTCTTGTTATGGCTCAGGATCAGGGCCGGCCGCTGCACCTGGCGGATCACATTGGCAATGGTGAATGTCTTTCCCGAGCCGGTCACGCCCAGCAGCACCTGGTCGCGGTCCCCGCGCTGCAGCCCTTCGGTCAGCTGCCGGATCGCTTCAGGCTGATCGCCCGTGGGCCGGTAGGCCGAGGTAAGCTTGAATTCCATGCGATAAAGCTACAACGATTCCCATACCCGAAGTGCTTCCGGATAGCAATCTGTTACTCCGAAACATAACAGAAGAATACCGGACACCGGCCACAGGTATGGCTCCGGTCCGGATTTTCAGGTGCACCTCTGGGATCAGGGAGTCCGTGTGGTGCGCACCACGGCACTCTTCAGAAGGGTCTCCATCCGCTCCCGGTTCCCATTGGCCTCACCTGACGGACACCAGACCTGAACCACATAATGGGCCGTATGGTTTTCCTCGGTGACCTCCGTGTCATCCGCCACAGGAATGGTGGCCAGCAGCACAGCCGAAGGCTCCCCGCCAACCTCGCCTGTGCCGTCGATCATCCAGGCATCCCTGCCCCCGATCTGAATCTTTTCGGGGTGCATCTCCCATTGCAGTCCCTTCGTCCCCGCCATCTTCTCCAGATAGGCCATTGCCTCCAATTCCGTCTCGGTGTACCACAGCATGACATGCAGGGTACCCGACGGATCGACAAGCTCGAAGATCATCCGGTCCTCATCATGGCTCACCGTATTCCAGCCTTTTTCAGCCTGCAGGAAGAAAAACTTTTCAGGGTGCTTGTAGGTCTGAAACTCCTGGGCAGGTGACATGCCCGGAATCAGATATGCCGTCAGCGCAAGCATGCAAAACAGTACCTTTTTCATAATGGTTGATTTGAACAGGTTATCGGGTTACTAAAGTAAACAAAATCCGGGAATTCTTCATCTGAGTTTCTGCGGTGAAGTATTTCTATCGACGTATGACTAGAAAATAATCAAAAAAATGATTAGAAACTAATCAGGCCTTTGAGGTGGATCATTGCCTCAATATCTTGCGGATACATTCGGAATGGGGGGTGGATACTTTCAGGAAATAGACTCCGCCACCCAGGTTCGTTGCATCGAGCCGGAAGCCGTTCCACCCCCTGGGCTGCATGGGCTCTGTCATCCGGTATATCATGGTGCCTGCCGGGTTGAAGAGGGATATCTCCACGCTGCTTTCCGCGGGCAGGTGGTAAATGATCCGTGTCTCGGCAGCAAAAGGGTTGGGATAGTTCGTGACGGTTATCCCGTGCTCATCGGAGGCATGACCGCCGTCCAGATGGGTAAGCGGATTGTCATAGGCCAGTGTGGCAATGGATCCGAGGGCGAGTCGCGCAAGCCTGAAAAAATAGGGAAGGTTGAATTCCGAGATGCGGTCCTTGACGCTGTGATAGAACGGATTGAAGTCCCCGCCCCAGTAAGATTCGATGAGCATGATGGCGCCATAGCCTTCTTGCCAGAAACGGGCATGATCGCTGGCTCCCGAGCCCGGGTCGTGGATGACCGGCTCGAGGCCGATCTCATAAATGCGCGCAGATGATGAACTGCTTTTCCGGAAAGAGTGTCCCGGTCTGTATGGCATATACGTTTCTGCCGCTGGGGCTGTAGGTCTGGTCGTGAACCTCCAGGCCGAACTGCGACAAGGTCTGGATCAGGTATTCCGCCGCCAGGTCGTTGGTGTTGAACACACGCTGTTCGATCAGCACCTTTTCTCCCCCAATGACCACCGAATCCTCGCCCGAAAGGATGCGGACATAGGAAACCAGGGTGTCGGTGTTCAGACGGTTCATCAGGGTGTCGATGAACGGGTCATACACCTGGGATGAGCTACAGTGAACGGCAACAAGAGCCGCAATCAGGAACCAGGTTCTTTTTGATCCCATCATCATGTCATATGCCGTTGGGGATTAAAGATACAGCGATTTTCAATAGTTCCCATTGGGAGACATTCCTTATTTTTATCCTGTCCAATGACATGATACGCGATGAGCCGCTATGTGCTTGAAGTCTGCGCCAACTCGACGGAGTCTGCGCTCGCCGCCCAGGCGGGAGGGGCCGGCCGTGTGGAGCTGTGCGGCAATATCCCCGAAGGAGGCACCACGCCTTCCTTTGGTACCATTAAAACTGCCAGGAACCTTCTGACCCTGAAACTTCACGTGATCATCCGGCCCAGGGGCGGCGATTTCTGTTATACGGACACGGAATTCGGGATCATGAAGGAGGATATTCTCATGTGCAGGGAACTGGGGGTGGACGGGGTGGTTTTTGGTATTCTCCTGCATGATGGTCCGGTGGATGTGCGCCGAACAGGTCATCTTGCGGAACTGGCCCGTCCCATGAGCGTCACCTTTCACAGGGCTTTCGATATGGCCCGTGATCCCTCTGAAGCATTGGATGCAGTGATCGGGACAGGTGCCTGCCGCATCCTGACGTCCGGTGGCAGAAACAAGGCCGCCGATGGCCTGGATACGATCTCCCGCCTGGTGCAAAAGGCAGGGGAGCGGATCATCATCATGCCCGGCAGCGGGATTCATGAGGGAAACATCCGGGAGATCAGGGAGCGGACAGGCGCATCCGAATTTCACGTGTCGGCCAGAGGAAGGGTTACAGGAGCCATGACCTTCCGAAAGGAGGGAATATCCATGGGCGGATCACCCGCTGCTTCAGAGTATGACCGGGAGGTGACCGATCCGGGACGTGTCCGGGAGATGATCCGTCTGTTGAATGAGGGCTTCACCACATGAACATGTTCAGACCGGTTTACCTCGGATCGATGGAGTCGGGACGCCTCCGGGATCTCAGGGAGCGGGCGCTCCGGAGCCTTCAGGAATGCCGCCTGTGCCCCCGGGATTGCGGGGTGAACAGGAAGGAGGGGGAGACAGGCGTCTGCCGCACCGGCTACCGGGCGGTGGTGGCCAGCTATGCCCCCCACTTCGGGGAAGAGGCCCCGCTGGTCGGAACACATGGCTCCGGAACGATATTCTTTTCCTATTGCAACCTGCGATGCAGCTTCTGCCAGAACTGGGACATCAGCCACGGCGGTGCCGGAACGGAGGTCACCGCATCCCACCTGGCCCGCATCATGCTTCACCTGCAGTCCATGGGATGCCATAACATCAACCTGGTCACCCCTTCCCATGTCATCCCGCAGATCATCGCCGCACTGGAGCCGGCTGCAGCCGGCGGGCTGAGGATCCCCATCGTGTATAATACCAGTGCCTATGACAAGCCTGAATCACTGAAGCTCCTGGACGGCCTGGTGGATATCTATATGCCTGATTTCAAATTCTGGGACCCTGCCCCGGCAGGTGAAACATGCAATGCGCCGGATTACCCTGAAAGGGCGCGGGAAAGCATCCGGGAGATGCACCGGCAGGCCGGCGATCTGAAGATCGTGCATGGCATAGCGGTGCGGGGATTGCTCGTCAGACACCTGGTCATGCCCGGAGGCATTGCCGGCACGCGCGAGATCATGCGGTTCCTGGCCCGGGAAATATCACCCGACACATATGTGAATATCATGGCCCAGTACCACCCCTGCGGTTCCATCGGTCACCTCCCCGGACTTCAACGGAGGATATCCCGCGAGGAATATGCCGAAGCGCTGATCGCTGCCCGGGAAGAAGGGATCCGCAGACTGGACAGGTAGATTTGAAGGGATTTGGGGAGGTAATCGAGGAATAAATAATGAGAATTATTAAATTTAACTGGGATTTCGTTTGACAGGTCCCTCCAAACCTCCCCGCCTCATCGGCGGACAGGCCCGTCTATAAGCCAGGTAAACCCGTCTGTCCAGCCGGACAGGCCATAAGGGGAGGCAAAAGTCCCTCTCCGCCTCATCGGTGGGCAGGCCTTGGAGGGATTTAGGAAGGTCGGAAAAATACATCAAACATGAATAAGCCGAATTGGAATACAGCAAATCCGAAATATTACATAAATCTTAAGGAGGATATTAACAGACTAAGATCAGAAATGACTGAAGCTGAACAAGTGTTGTGGAGAGAATTGAAAACCAAAAAGCTGGGCGTTAAATTCAGGAGGCATCATATGGTTGACCGATTCATCCCGGACTTTGTTTCTCTCCCGATAAAGCTGATCATTGAAATTGATGGCCCGATTCATAAATACCGTAAGCAATATGATGAAAGGCGGACATATGAACTTAATGAGTTGGGATACAAAGTAATCCGGTTTAGAAATGAAGAAATTATGAACAGATTGCCGGATGTTTTGGAAGAAATAAAGAAAGAGATTGAAAAGCAGAAAGGAAAGAACAAGAGGTAGAAATTGATTGTTAGTGACAGACCCCTCCAAACCTCTCCGTCTGTCCAGCCGGACAGGCCCGTCTATAAGCCGGGTAAACCCGTCTGTTTAGCAGGACAAGCCCAAAGGGGAGGCATAAGTCCCTCCCCGCCTCATCGACGGGCAGGCTTTGGAGGGATTTAGGGAGGTCGGGAGAAGGTAGAAATGTGAGTTTAATTTGAAATATGACCCCTCCCACCTGTCCGTCTGTTCAGCCGGACAGGCCCGTCTATAAGCCAGGTAAACCCGTCTGTCCAGCCGGACAGGCCCGTCTATAAGCCAGGTAAACCCGTCTGTTCAGCCGGACAGGCTGGAAGATAGGACAGAGCCCGAAGCCGGTCACGATCACGGCCACAATCGCGACCAGGCTATAATCAAGAATCATTATCGATA
>JAFGHD010000024.1 GCA_016939365.1 Bacteroidales bacterium
GGTCAAATTTTATATCAAAGGGATTGGGGTCTGTCACCAGGTCCATTTTCTGATAGACAGGCTTCTCCAGCAGTCCATCTTTAATGCCAATGATGTCACGGACTTTATCAATTGTAAAATATTTTGAGTAGGGGACATCAAAATAGGTATTGTGATCCCTGGGATTTTCCCTGATAACAGCATCGAAATTGTTGAGGTATCCTGCGTTGAACCTGTATCTGTAAACTCCCCTGCGCGCCGTTTCAAGAACATCTGCGTTGATATCGGTGGCATAGATCCCTGATTGCTCAAGTAACCCCATTTCATTCAGCAGGATCATCATTGAAAACACTTCCTGTCCGGTCGAACAACCTGCATGCCAGATTTTCAGAGGAGACCGGTGGGCGAGTCCGGGCAGGATATCATATCGGAGGGCGTGCCAAATGGCGGGATCCCGGAAAAGTTCCGTAGTATTAACGGTAATATCCTTTACGATGCGTTCCAGAAATACGCGATCCTCGGTAATCTTGTGAATGAGGGAATCAGTGGTGAGCTTATAATCATGCAGGATTTTCATCAGGCGCCGCTTCAGCGATTTATCTGAATATTCTGTGAAATCGTAGGGGGAAAGCGATCGCACAGTGTTTACAAATGTCAGTATTTCCTGGTTTTCAAGTTCCATGCATGTCTGCCCGGGACAGCGCTCCAAGATCAAATATAGGTTTTTTCTATATCTTTGGGGACAACAATGCCACGTTACTGAATTAAATCAATTCGCATGAAGACTGGAGTCGTTATCTACCCGGGATCTAATTGTGACCATGACATGATCTATGTGTTAAGGGATATCATGGAACAGGAAGTTGTGGAACTCTGGCACAAAGATACTGAACTTCATGGAGTGGATGCCATCATTCTGCCCGGTGGATTTTCCTATGGCGATTACCTGCGTTCAGGTGCCATAGCAAGGTTCTCTCCAATCATGGATCATGTGATCCGTTTCGCACAGGAAGGTGGCTTTGTTTTCGGTGTCTGCAATGGTTTTCAGATCCTCTGTGAAGCGGGACTCCTTCCAGGGACGCTGCTTCACAACAGCAACCAGAAATTCATCTGCAAAAATGTTTTTATACTGCCCGATAATGACAGTACCATACTCACTTCCCTGCTGGACAAGAACAAAGCCTATAAAATCCCAATCGCCCACGGAGAAGGAAGATATTATGCAGACGATGAAACCCTAAGGCAAATGCGGTTGAATGATCAGATCCTGTTCAGGTACTGCGATGAAAAAGGGGTGATCTCATCTGATTCCAATCCAAACGGCAGCATTGAAAATATTGCCGGTGTCTGCAACGAAGGGCGAAATGTCTTTGGTATGATGCCCCACCCTGAACGGGCCGCTGACATTGAACTGGGCAATACAGACGGAAAAGCCATTTTCGAGTCTATGCTGGCCATGATCCGTGTCCAGGATCATGAATAAACACCTCAGGGCACATCTGGCCTTGATAGCTGCCAATCTGATTTACGGGGTAAATTACGGCATAGCAAAGCAGGTAATGCCGGATTATCTATCCCCTTTCGCCCTTGTATTTGCCAGGATTTCGGGAGCCTGTATATTGTTCTGGGCATTGAGCCTGCTGTTGCCGAAGGAAACCATTGACCGGAAAGATATTCCCAGGTTGCTCATTGCCACCCTGTTCGGGGTGGCTGTGAACCAGTCTCTTTTCCTGAACGGGCTGAACATCACCACGCCCATTGATGCGGCCATTATCATGACAGCTACGCCTATACTGGTGCTGGTTGTGGCCAGGTTGCTGATCCGTGAACCCATTACCCTATTCAAGATCATCGGCATTATGGCCGGAGGAACCGGGGCCGTGTTGCTGATTCTTTACCGCGGGAATATAGACTTTGGTACCAATCATATCATCGGTAATACCATCATCGTGGCCAATGCCACCTCTTATGCATTGTACCTGGTCATCGTAAAACCATTGATGGACAGGTATCACCCGGTAACGTTGATGAGGTGGATCTTCTTATTCGGCTTACTGCTGGTGAGTGGTCCCGGTCTGCCTGCATTTATCCGTGTGAGTTGGGGTTATTTGCCCCGGGATATCCTGTTGTCAGTGTTGTTCGTAGTGGTTGGGACCACTTTCCTGGCTTATCTCTTAAACATGTACGGCCTGAAGAATGTAAAACCCATCACCGTAAGCATTTACATTTATTCCCAGCCTGTCATTGCATCCATCGTGGCCCTGTTCCTTGGCCAGGATGTTATCACACCTGTAAAAATAGTGGCCGCCTTACTGGTCTTTTCCGGCGTATATTTTGTGAGTTATTCCAGCAGCAAGACCGGAAGACGTTGACGGGCAGATCTGCGCATCCGGATTTGCCAATAATTTCGTAATTTCATATCATCGGAAACAGAAAATAACCAATCATCTATTGCCATGAAAAAAATCTTATTGCCATCAGTATTCAGCCTCCTGGTATTTGTCCATACTGGGTCGGCCCAGGACTGCACCTACTTCTATCCCATGGAGGAAGGAACCTTAATTGAATTAAGGCATTATGATAACAAAGGAAAGGTGTCAGGAACGACACGCCAGGA
>JAFGHD010000154.1 GCA_016939365.1 Bacteroidales bacterium
CTGTCTGCCCTGTCTGCCCTGTCTGCCGACAGGCAGGCGACAGGCAGGCGACAGGCAGGCGACAGGCAGGCGACAGGCAGGCGACAAAAGGGGTAAATCTTGGGTTATGACGAGGATATGGAGCGATAATTTATGTCATGGGAAAAACGGTCAACGTTATTCAGGCATGGTCAGGCAGGTCAGACGTCAAAAGCCAAATGGCAAATGTAAAAAATTCATAATCAATGATATATAAATATTTGACATCACACTTTTGACCTCTGACATCATACATCAAAAAAAAACAGGCTCCCTCAGGTGGGGAGCCGTCGGGAGCCTTGCAGGGTAACCAACCAATTATGGAGCTTGTTGAGGATACATCTTCAAAAATACGAAAGCCACGGGGGGTATGTCAACGTACAGTCAGTCTGCGGCGGGTACGGGTCAGTTAACGGAAATGGCCCGGAGCCTGATGAAATGTTCAATAAATCGTACTTTTGGACAGACCGAACAAAGAACCACGATATGTCAGTTGAAGAATTCCGTAAAGAGGTGCTGGAGGGCATTCCCGGAGTGCTCCCGGAGCCTCTCCCTTACGATAACGGGGTGAACCATGCCCCGAAACGGAAGGATATCCTGAACAGGGAAGAGAAGAAGCTGGCCCTCAGGAACGCGTTGCGTTATTTCCGGCCGGAGCATCATGCCGTCCTGGCCCCTGAGTTTGCCCGTGAGCTGGAGGATCACGGCAGGATCTACATGTACCGGTTCCGGCCGCGCTACCATATCCATGCCCGGAGCATTGATGAGTTCCCGCACCGCTCCCGGCATGCCGCCGCCATCATGCTGATGCTCAGCAACAATCTGGATGAGGCGGTGGCGCAGCATCCCCATGAGCTGATCACCTATGGAGGCAACGGCGCGGTCTTTCAGAACTGGGCGCAGTACCGTCTCACCATGAAGTACCTGGCCACTTTGACCGACTGGCAGACCCTGGTATTGTATTCCGGTCACCCTCTCGGCCTGTTTCCTTCCCATCCCGATGCGCCCCGTGTGGTGGTGACCAACGGGATGGTCATCCCCAACTACTCCTCGCAGGATCACTGGGAACGGTTCAATGCCCTGGGTGTCTCGCAATACGGACAGATGACGGCGGGATCGTTCATGTACATCGGCCCGCAGGGTATCGTCCATGGCACCACCATCACCCTGATGAATGCCGGCAGGCTGACAGCCGGAGGCCAGGGCGATCTGGGCGGCCGCATCTTCGTCTCATCCGGGCTGGGAGGCATGTCGGGCGCACAGGCCAAAGCGGCTGTGATCGCCGGCGCCGTCGGCGTCATCGCCGAGATCAACCCCAGGGCGGCCGAAAAAAGACACAGCCAGGGTTGGGTGGATGAGGTGTATGACGACCTGGACCGCCTGCTGGAACGGATGATAAAGGCACAATGCAATAAGGAAGCCGTATCCCTGGCATTTCAGGGCAATGTGGTGGAGCTCTGGGAGAAGCTGGTAATAGAAGGTATTCATGTGGATCTCGGCTCCGACCAGACCTCCCTGCACAACCCGTGGGCAGGGGGATATTACCCGGCCGGGCTCACCTTCGATGAGTCCAACCGGATGATGTCGGCAGATCCTGACCGGTTCCGCGAAAAGGTCAGGGAGTCTTTAAGGAGACAGGTAGCCGCCATCAATGAGCTGACCGCCGGGGGAATGTATTTCTTCGACTACGGCAATGCCTTTCTGCTGGAATCGGGCCGTGCCGGGGCGGATATTTTCGATGAAAGGGGCGGGTTCCGTTACCCTTCCTATGTTCAGGACATCATGGGCCCGATGTGCTTCGATTACGGCTTCGGCCCCTTCAGGTGGGTCTGTACCTCCTCCCGCCCGGAGGACCTGGAGGTCACCGACCGGATCGCGATGGAGACGCTGGAAGAGCTGGCGGCTGCATCACCCGCGGAGACCGCGCAGCAGATGAAAGACAACATACGCTGGATACGGGAGGCCCGGCAGAACAGGCTGGTGGTGGGCTCACAGGCGCGGATACTTTATGCCGACTGCGAGGGCAGGACCCGGATCGCCGCCGCCTTTAACAAGGCCATCCGCGAAGGACAGATTTCTGCCCCGGTCGTCCTCGGGCGCGACCACCACGATGTCTCCGGAACAGACTCGCCGTTCCGCGAAACATCCAACATTTACGACGGCTCACAATTCACTGCCGACATGGCCGTTCAGAACGTCATCGGCGATGCCTTCCGCGGCGCCACCTGGGTGTCGCTGCACAACGGCGGCGGCGTGGGATGGGGAGAGGTGATCAACGGCGGCTTCGGCCTGGTGCTCGACGGATCAGAAGAGGCCGGCAGAAGGCTGAAAATGATGCTCTACTGGGATGTCAACAACGGCATCGCACGCAGGAGCTGGGCCCGGAACCCGGGCGCCCTCTTCGCCGTCAGACGCGCCATGGAAGCCGAACCGCTCCTGCAGGTAACCATACCCAACCTGGCTGACGACCATGTGATCGACGAACTCTTCAGGTGATGTACACCCTCATCCTTGCCCTGGCTCCGGTTCTGATCATCCTCTTCTATATCTATTTCAGGGACAAGTACGAAAAGGAGCCGCTCGGGCTGCTGCTCCGGGCCTTGCTGACAGGAGCATTCATCACCCTGCCTATCATCCTGACCGAACAGTGGCTGCATACCCGCGGCAACCACCACCAGGGCTACATGGCCGCAGCCTACCAGGCCTTCATCATCGCCGCACTCACGGAAGAGACCTTTAAGTTCGCCGGACTGTTCCTGCTGGTGTGGCGACACAGGGCCTTCAATGAGAAGTTCGACGGCATCGTCTACGGAGTGTTCGTCTCCCTCGGTTTTGCCGCTGTGGAGAACATCCTGTACGTCTATGAATTCGGTCACGAGGTGGCTTATTCCAGGGCGCTGACCGCAGTGCCGGCACATGCCGTCTTCGGTATTGTGATGGGATATTACCTGTCAATGGCCCGGTTCAGTAAAAAGATGCGCTTCTATTTCCTTCTCCAGGCCCTGCTGATCCCCATCCTGCTGCACGGCATCTACGACTTCATCCTCATGACGGAACACCAGTGGTTGCTCCTCGTGTTCATTCCCTACCTCATCTACCTCTGGAGGACGGGGTTCCGGAGGATGCGGGAACTGTCGGTCAATCAGTAAGCAATGGTCCTTGTACGGTAGTATATCAGGAAATTACAATCTCTGGATTTTTTCCGTATTAATCGGACATCCCGGGCTGACCTCAGGAGTTCCAGGCATGTCAAAGAATTTAACGAAACGGATACCAATTCCCTTCAAAGGAGACAAAATCTCATTAATTTTGACCCGTAAACAAAAGCGAACCATCATGAACCTGATTGAAAAGATCATCGCCTCCCATTCGAAGCATCCGGTGGTAAAGCCGGGCGACATCGTGGATATTCATCTGGACGTGAGGGCCGCCCGTGACTTCGGCGGGGCCAACGTCGTGAAGAACATCGTGGACAACGGCCTGGAGATCGATGATCCCTCCCGCACCTTCTTCACCTTCGACTGCAACCCGACGGGATCGGACCAGAAATATGCGGTGAACCAGCACATCTGCCGGCTCTTTGCGCGTAAAAACGGCATCCGGGTATACGACATCGACAAGGGCATCGGTACCCATATCCTGATCCACGAGGGGCTGGCCCATTCCGGCTCCACGGCGGTCACCACCGATTCGCATGCCAACATCCTGGGTGCGGTGGGGGCCTTCGGTCAGGGCATGGGCGACCAGGACATCGCCGCCGCCTGGAGCAAGGGCAAGGTGTGGTTCAAGGTGCCGCCGTCGGTAAGGATCAACCTGAACGGCAAAAGGCCGGAAGGGCTGACGGCCAAAGACATCGTGCTGAACCTGCTCGACCGCTTCGGGGCCAACTCCCTGCTCGGTTATTCAGTGGAGATATATGGCGAGGAGGTGGAGCGGCTGACCCTCGACGAACGCATCACCATCGCCTCCATGGGTACGGAGATGGGGGCCATCACCCTGCTGTTCACCCCCAGCCCGGAGATACTGGCTTACAGCTCCGCCAGAGCGGGCAAGGAGATCGCCCTGGTGGCGGCCAATCCGGACGCTGAATATGAAAATAGCTTTGATCTCGATATCTCTTCCTTCAGGCAACGTATCTCCCGTCCGGGCAAGCCGCACGACACCGTGCCGGTGGATGAGGTCCGCAGGACCAAGATCGACTCAGCCTTCATCGGCAGCTGTACCAACGGTCGCATCGCGGACATGCGTGCCACGGCAGCAGTTCTGAAAGGCCGGAAGGTGGCTCCGGGTGTGGTGCTCAAGATCGTCCCCTCCACCGACGAGGTCTGGAACCAGATGCACCGTGAAGGATTGCTCGACATCTTCAAGCAGGCGGGAGCTCTGGTGTCCAATGCCGGCTGCGCCGGATGTGCCGCCGGTCAGGTGGGGCAGAACGGCCCGGGAGAGGTCACCGTCAGCACCGGAAACCGCAACTTCCCCGGAAAACAGGGAAAGGGCGATGTCTACCTGGGCTCCCCTGAGATGGTCGCCGCCTCGGCCGTGTCCGGGTATATCACCACACCGGACCAGATACCTGCCGAACCGGCCGTGTTCTCCATGCAAGAGAAGATGCAACGGATGGAAAAGGCAGCAAGGGAAAAGCCCGTGACATCCAAACCCACCGAGGTGGAGGGGCGTGCCTGGTTCATTCAACGGGATAACATCGACACCGACATGATCTTCCACAACCGCTACCTGGCCATCACGGATATCAGCCAGATGGGGCAGTACACCTTCGACAACCTGCAGGGATACGAGGATTTCGCAAAGAAGGCACAGCCTGGCGACATCGTGGTGGTGCGGAAGAATTTCGGCAGCGGCAGCTCCCGTCAGCAGGCGGTCGACTGCTTCAAGGCCCTCGGCATTCAGGCCTTGCTGGCCGAGTCGTTCGGCGCCATTTATGAACGTAATGCCATCAACGCCGCCTTCCCGATCATGACCTGCCCTTCATGGGAGGCTCTCGAGCTCAAAAACGGCGATAAGATCCGGGTCAGCTTCGAAACGGGGCTGATCACCAACCTCGCCAACGGCAAGTCGGTACAGGGAGAGAAATTCTCTGAGGTCCAGATGGAGATATATCAGAACGGCGGGCTGTTCTGACACATTGGCCTCAACTACATGCGGGGACAATAGGGGGATAAGTTCCGGACCTTGTCCGGGCAATCACTCCGGCAGCATGCAGGATGGGGATCGGGCAGGGATATCGTTGATGCATGCTGGCCGCACCATAAAACCGGGACAGCGGTCAGAAGAACAACCAGTGGAACAATATCCCCTGCTCCGCATTGTATTCCAGGGCCGGGAAGGGTACCTTCAGGAAGCTGAATCCATGCAGCAGGAAGCTGAGCACCTGCGACCGGGTGCGGATACGGGTCAGATCCACATCCAGCGAAAGGTAATATTGACGGTATCTGGTATATCCGGGCAACATGACACCGTTATATTCCTGAGGATTGGTGTGTGCCCCGAGCATCCCTGATGCTCCACAGCCGAAGGCCACGTTCAGCCACCGGGGGATACGGGCCTGTTCCGGAAGGAACGATCTGATATTGCCCGACAACCAGTATGTCTGTCCATTGTAATCCTTGAGCATCCGTTCCGCGAAGCTGGCGCCCAGCTGGTCGGGGCGGTACTGCGCAAATTCAGTGGGGTTGTATGACCACTTCATCAGGAGGCGTTGTTCGTCCCATCCCAGCTGCTGTCCGATGAAAAGTGCTGTTCCCGCGGCATTGGAGATGAAATCCCCGGCCGAGGCGCCCCATTGTGCCGAGAAGCCGTCAAGGGCCTCGATGGTGGTCAGGTAAACGAACCCCAGTGATCCGCCCAGCCAGATGGCAGGCTTCCGCTTCACCCCGGCCCACCGGTAAAACTCATAACCGAACCTTCCGATATACGCTGCCGTGGTGGCATGCCCGAGCTTGTCCACCTGCATCCATTCGTCCCAGTCGTTGATCCAGTGGAAGGATGATTGCGGGTAGTCGCTGTACCAGGCCTGGTACAGTGCAGTCATCGATCCGGCGTACAAAGCCCCTTCCGTGACCAGCATCAAGGTCAGCCTCTTCCGGTTGAGCGTATCCGGATAGCTGTCCCTGAACAAAGGCTCCGGTTGACCCGGTGATTGAAGGAATATCATGGCTGTCAGAAAGGCCATCAGGTTGCGGTGGGTCAGCAGAAGTCTCACAGGGATGTATTTGTCGGCTCAAAAATAGCAATTTGGAACGTGGCCGGTGTCACTTGCGGATGTTCAGGCGGTCCAGCGCCTGCTGGTAACGTCGGGCATTGCGGTTGTGCTCGCCCAGGGTGCGGGCGAAGTCGTGGTAACCTGAGAAATCATCCCGGGCACAGAAGAAGAAGTAATCATGCTGGTCGGCGTGGAGCACCGCATCGATTGCGGCAACGGAGGGAATGCAGACCGGTCCCGGGGGAAGCCCCCTGTGAATGTATGTGTTGTAAGGCGACTCGATCTTTTTATGCAGGTTGAGCACGCGATGGATGGAGAAGTCCCCCCAGGCGAAAACGACCGTCGGATCGGCCTGCAGCAGCCATCCGGAGCGCATGCGGTTCAGGTAGACCCCGGCAATGGCAGGCATCTCGTCCACGCGGTTGGTCTCCTTTTCCACGATAGAGGCGAGGATAGCGGCCTCTGCCGGTGCGAGACCTATGCCGGCAGCCAGGGCGCGCCGCTCAGCATTCCAGAATGCCTTGTGCTCGCGTGCCATCCGGCTGATGAACCCCAGGGCGTCCGTCGTCCAGTATACCTCATAGGTGTTCGGGATGAACAGGGTGAGTATGTTTTCCGTATTCAGCCCAAGGCTGTCCGCCAGGGCAGCGTCATTGAGAAGACTGACAATGGACAGGGAGTCGGCTTCGATCTGCCGGGAAATGCGCTGCGCAAACTCGTTCCGTGTCCTGATGTTATTGAACACAAGCATGACGGGAGTCTGCTCCCCGGAACGCAACATGTTGATCAGCTCATTGCTGCTCATGCCCGTGGTGATCTCATACCGTCCGGGATGAATATGCCTGGGAAGGTTTTTCCGTTCAGCCAGCCACTCGAACCGTTTCCTGTGAAGCACCATTCCCTGGCTGTACAACAGGTTTTTCAGATCACTGAAGTCCGATCCCGTGGGAACATGGAGCCAGGTGCTCCCGCCCCCGCTGACCCACGTGTTGGGCCCGTAAACGATGCGATGCAGGTATAGTCCGGCCACAAAGGCCACGGCAATAATCAGCATGAACGACAACAGGAAAAAACGGCGCATCACATTCCGCCTGGACTTTCTCCTGCTCCCGGATCCGTATTTGCTGTGGTAGTATTCCATGACCTGTCAATGCAGGGTTTTATTGAATGATCCGGATGGGTCTGCTGCCAGTCTCTGCAGGAGATATACATCTTTCCTGCCGTCCGGTGTACGGATCCACTCACGCAGGACGCCGGCCTTCCTGAAGCCATTCCTGAGGAAAAGCCTCAGGCTGGAGGTATTTCCCTCCGGGATGTGACAGTAAACCTGATTCAGGGTCAGTGCATCGAAACAATAGTTCAGTATGACCTTCAGGGCTTCGGATGCAATTCCTTTCCCCCGGTCTTCATTCCTCACCAGGATACCGATTCCGGCGCGCATATGTACCGGATCAAAATCGAACAGGTCGATGCAGCCCGATGTGACATACTTTTGTCCCCGCTGTTTCCGGTCGATCATGAGCCTGAGCTGGCGGTTGGTATAGATATCCTGGTGGGCATTCACAAGGTATTGCTCCAGTGTGAAACGGGATACCGGAGCCAGACCCGTTCCCAGGTGCCAGACTGACGGATCATTCTCCCACCGGTAGATGATCTCCGTATCCTCGGGTTCCATAGCCCGCAGTCTGACCTTCCGGCCCCGCAGCAGCGACCACTCATTCTTCATCTGCATCCGCTCCTGCTTCCCTGATGATGTAGACGTCATAATCACCGAGTCTTTTGAATCCCCCCCGGGTATAGATGTTTATTGCCCGGGCATTGGTGCGGTGCACCTCCAGTTTGATCTGCATACCCTTCCGGCGCGCGAACCGGAGCGATCCCTCCAGCAGGAACTCCGAATACCCCATTCCCTGCCTGTCCGGACGGATACCGAAGTGGTGCAGGTAGATCCTGCGTCCGTTGCAGGTCAGCCAGGAGGTGCCTATGACCTCATGTGTGACTTCATCCTCCATGATGAGCAACTTGCCTCCCGCCCTGATGGTCCTGCGGATCACACGCTCATCATCCCCCCGTTCCGGCCCGCCCATGCCGGTGGCTTCCCAAAGGGCGAGGACCTGCCCATAGTCCTCATTCCGGTAATCACGGATGATCATCTTCCGGATGACAATAATTCCTTGCGGGTTGTTCCCCTGAAAACATATGTTGCCGGGCCTTCAAGCCAGATATCGCTGAATCCCTTTTCATTCCTGCTGAATGAAACCTTCAGTGCCCCGCCTGGTGTTTCGAGCCGGATCGTTCCCCCTGTTAGATTTCTCCTCATGGCGAAGGCCAGGGCAGCTGCCGTGACACCCGTGCCGCATGACAGCGTGATCCGCTCCACACCGCGTTCATAGGTCACCACATGGAGATATCCCTCACGCTCTTCCACAAAGTCCACATTGATCCCTTCCTTCCGGAAGGGTGCGCTGTGCCGTATCTCCCTGCCCTCCTGAAATGCCGACTCAAGGTTATCCGGCATCAGGAACCTGACCAGGTGGGGCGATCCCGTATCCATGATGTAATCACCCCCATCGCAATGAACGTCAGGCACATCCTTCATCTTCAGGGACACAACGGCATGGTCTCCGTCAGATTCCCTGATTGTTGATCTGTGAGGCCCGTCAATGGCCAGAAACTGCAAATCCGGCCCGGTGGCGATGCCCAGGTGAACCACAAGTGCCGAAACACATCGGCCCCCGTTGCCGCACATCGTTCCCTCCCGTCCGTCCGCATTGAAATACTGCATCGAGAAGTCATATCCGAAGGCCTCATGGATCAGGATGAGACCATCTGCCCCTACACCCAGTTGACGGTGACACAAACCGGCGATCACCTCCCTGTCCGCTATGAAGACATCCTGCCTGTCATCAATGATGATGAAATCATTACCGGTTCCATGATATTTATAAAATGGGGTGCCCATGGCGGTTATTGAACTGTCAGATTGACATGTCAGTCTGAAGGCATGTATTATCCGAAGCAAAGATAAAAATATCTGAAAGCCTGACTCTTCCGTGGGGGAGGAAAGGCTCTTAACAATCTTTAACAGAAGAGTTGTAACGAAGCGGAGGCCTGATGCGTTTTTATTTTGCCTTTTATATCCACTCCTGTGATTTTAAAACAGGCGGGACAAGGCATGGAAATTGATCCGGATCAGGCATAAAACAAAAGCTAAATAAGATGAAAGTCATGAAAAAATATCTGGGGAGTTTTTTGTCGGCAATGGCAGGGGGACTGGTGTTCCTGCTGCTGTATATGATGATCTCGGAAAGGGGAGGGGAAAGAAGCGACTCTGCCCTTTATCAGGAGCCCGCCCCTGTGGTTCAGACCGGCTATACGCCGGCCATGCCGGTCATAGGGCCGGATTTTGTCGAAGCGGCAGACAAGACAGTTCATGCGGTGGTGCATATCAAGTCGGAGCTGGCCAGCCGCAACCAGACATACAATGATTTCTTCGACCTGTTCAATGAGTTCTTTGGCAATCCCTACCGGGGTTATAACGAGCCGGCCATTGCCACGGGTTCCGGAGTGATTATATCGAGCGACGGTTATATCGTGACCAACAACCATGTGGTACAGCAGGCCTCCAGGCTGGAGGTGACACTCAACGACAAGCGTTCGTATGAAGCAAAGATTATCGGAACGGATCCCACCACCGATCTGGCACTGATCAGGATCGAGGAGGCCGGGCTGCCTTATCTGAGCTACGGCAATTCCGACGACCTGAAGATCGGGGAATGGGTTCTGGCCGTAGGTAATCCCTTCAATCTGACTTCAACGGTGACTGCCGGTATCGTCAGTGCCAAAGCAAGGAATATCAACATCCTGGGAAACCGTTCCGCGATAGAATCATTCATCCAGACCGATGCCGTTGTGAACCGCGGAAACAGCGGGGGAGCGCTGGTGAACGTCAATGGTGAGCTGGTGGGCGTCAATGCCGCCATCGCATCCAACACCGGATCCTACACGGGGTATTCTTTTGCCATACCTGTGAATATCGTCAGGAAGGTGATGGATGATTTCCTCAGTTACGGTGACATCCAGAGGGCTTACCTGGGGATCACCTTCGTGGAGGTCGACAGCAGGTTTGCCGGGGAAAAGGGCCTGAAGGACGTGCGGGGGGTTTATATCATGGAGACTGTCGAAAACGGTGCGGCGGATGAAGCCGGCATGCGACCGGGTGATGTCATTGTCCGTGTGAATGATGTGACGATCAACTCCAAATCGGCCCTTCTTGAATCCATCGGAACACACCGGCCCGGTGACAGGATCAGGGTAACGGCCGAACGCGACGGAAAAACCAGGGAGTTCGAAGTGGTACTGAAAGACATCTCCGGCGGCACCGAACCATCGAAGAAGGATGTGTTTCAGCTTCTCGGCGCGACATTCGAACCCCTCCCGGAGTCTGAAATGGTTCAGCTGGGCATCACCCACGGGATGAAAGTGACACGGCTGGAATCAGGCAAACTGCAGAGCGCTGGCGTCAGGGAAGGTTTTATCATCATGGATGTTGACGAGGTCGCCATCCGCTCCTTCGATGACCTGCAATATGCCCTTTCGGGCAAACGCGGAGGCGTTCTCATCGAAGGGATATACCCGAACGGGCAGAAAGCCTATTATGGGATAGGGCTCTGATCAGTTCCGCCGGATGTGTTCACATCCGGTGAAAAATTTGCCTTAAGGAATGTAACTTCCATGGAACTTTAGCAGTATCATCTCATAGGTGTTCAATTAAACCCGCAGGGTGAACAAAATCACCCTGCCTGGGTTTTTTTATCTGTATGTTTCAAATGGGTACGCATTTCCGGATGTCGTCAGCAACAATCACTTCGTCCCTTTTTTGTTTTCAATATACAACTCCTGAGGTTGTTGTTGTGTCAATGCCATGTGAAAACCATTGACGTGATTTTATCAACACAGAAGTGCAATAATCGAGTTGAAACAGATGTTTTAGAAAAAGACCTGTTCAAAAAAACAGGAGAAAATTGATCATAAATTTGATTTTTTTGGTATATTTGTAAATCTTTTTCTTTATCAACGTACTGATTATCAGGCACTTAAAATAATTTGGGGAGGTTCATGAGACAACTAAAGATTACCAAGTCCATTACCAACCGGGAGACCGCCTCCCTTGACAAGTATCTTCAGGATATCGGAAAGGAGGAGCTGATCACGGCTGAGGAGGAGGTGCAACTGGCACAACGGGTCAAGCAGGGGGATCAGCGGGCGCTTGAGAAACTGGTGCGTGCCAACCTTCGTTTTGTGGTGTCGGTGGCCAAACAATACCAGAATCAGGGATTAAGCCTTCCCGACCTGATCAACGAGGGCAACCTGGGACTGATCAAGGCAGCCAAAAGGTTCGACGAAACGCGAGGTTTCAAGTTCATCTCATATGCCGTATGGTGGATCCGTCAGTCTATCCTCCAGGCATTGGCAGAACAGTCGAGGATCATTCGTCTTCCGCTCAATCAGGTGGGATCACTCAACAAGATCAAGAAAGCCACATCCAAGCTCGAGCAGGAATATGAAAGGCCTCCTTCCTCTGATGAAATTGCTGAAATTCTGGAGATGCCGGGCTACAAGGTGGATGCTGCACGGAAAATTACCACGAGGTATATTTCCATGGATGCTCCCCTCACCCAGGACGAAGAAACGAAATTCCTTGATGTGTTCGTCTCGGATGAGATGCCCGGAACCGACGAAGGCCTGATGAAGGAATCCCTGGCCAAGGAAATCCAGCGATCCCTTGCCACTCTCACCAAAAAGGAGCGGGACGTCATCAATCTGTATTATGGCATCGGTATGCCTCATGGACTGACCCTCGAAGAGATCGGAGCCAAATTCGACCTTACCCGCGAGCGCGTCAGGCAGATCAAGGAAAAAGCAATCCGCAGGCTGAAGCATACATCGCGCAGCAAATTGCTGAAAGCATACCTTGGGCAGTAACATTTCAGGAGGATCGAAAAAAATGGGGGTAATTGATATTCAGTTATCCCCTTTTTTTTAAATTTGGCCATTCATCTAATATTCACCAATTAAGAGCAAGTCATATGGTCGCAAGCATGAATGATGCGGGGATGAATTACAAGGATTCCCTGAGCAAATGGATTGAAGACGAAAAGGCAGGGTTTGAATTCATAGATGTGTTGGGCAAGCTATTCTATGAGAAGTCGATTGAACTGATCTTTTTCCGCAGTCAGCTTTTCGACCGGAGTTCCAGTGTGATCCTTCATAAGCATTCCTACTCTCTGACCGTCATTGGTAAGAAGCTGGCGATACAGGACTCGCTGCTGCTCTCCAAGCATCTGATACGTATGAATCTGCCGCCTGCACGGATCGATATCGGACGCCTGAACCAGGAATGGACTGAAGAACAGGATCAGTTCGGGAAGGATCCCCTCGCCTTTCTGAACAGCAAGCTGGGCCATATGATCGGCAAACCGCCGAAATCGGAAAAACCCATGGATGTTGTGCTTTACGGTTTCGGGCGTATCGGAAGGCTGCTCCTCCGGGAGATGATCATTCAGGGCAATGGTACCCAGCTCAATGTCAAGGCTGTCATGACACGCAAGGTGACACCCGAGGATATTGTCAAGAGGGCCTCTTTGGCGAGGCATGATTCCGTTCACGGGCCCTTCAGGGGCAATGTCATCGAGGATGTGGAGAACCGATCCATCTATTTCAACGGCCACATCGTGAAAATGCTCGAAGCTTCCAGTCCTGAGGGATTTGATTATGAAGCAGAGGGGATCAGCAATGCACTTCTGATCGACAATACCGGGATCGTCCGTGATCGTGAAGGCCTTTCCAGGCATCTGAAAGCCATAGGGATCAGCAAAGTCCTGCTCACCGCTCCCGGAAAGGGCGACATCCCCAACATCGTGTATGGTGTGAATCACCTGGAGTTCGATCCCGATCAGGACAATATCTTTTCCGGGGCTTCCTGTACGACCAATGCGATCGTGCCGGTGCTGCATGTTCTGGAAGAGAAGCTCGGCATCGTCAAGGGACACCTTGAGACCATCCATGCCTATACCAATGACCAGAACCTTCTGGACAACTATCATAAAAAGCCCAGAAGAGGCCGGGCGGCACCGCTGAATATGGTCATCACAACCACGGGAGCCGGTTCCGCTGCCGCCAAAGCCATTCCCAGCCTTAAGGGAAAGCTGACCTCCAATGCCGTCAGGGTGCCTGTACCTAACGTCTCCCTTGCCATACTCTCCCTGACCGTTGAAAAAGCCACCACGCGCGAAGAGTTGATCGAACTGCTCCGTGACGCTGCACTGAAAGGCAATCTCGTGGAACAGATCCGTTTTTCTGCTTCCAATGAATCCGTTTCCTCCGACTTTATCGGCGATTCCTGCGCATGCATCTTCGACAGCCCCTCCACATTGGTCTCTGCCGATGGAAGGAGCATTGTAGTTTATATCTGGTATGACAACGAGTTCGGATATACCATGCAGGTGATCCGGCTGGCCAAGTACCTGGCAAAGGTTGAGAGGTATTCATATTATTGATGAACCGTGCTTCAGATATCGGGAATGGGCCGTCTTCAGGGACCGCCCGTTTCCGGTTTTATGAAGGAAAGAGGATTGTTTGATTTCGGTAGATGAGAGTCGTATAATCCTCTTGTGTAATTGACCATTCCAATCTGCAACTGAACATGGCCAACACCAAATACATCTTCGTCGTGGGAGGCGTGGCGTCCTCACTGGGCAAAGGGATCATTTCCGCATCGCTGGGCAAGCTACTGCAGGCCCGCGGATTTTCGGTCGCCATCCAGAAGCTTGACCCATACATCAATGTCGATCCCGGCACGCTGAATCCTTATGAGCATGGAGAATGTTATGTGACCCAGGACGGCGCCGAGACCGACCTCGACCTGGGACATTATGAACGCTTCTCCAACGTGCCCACTTCACAGGCCAACAATATTACTACCGGAAGGATCTACCAGAATGTCATCGAGAAGGAACGGCGGGGTGATTACCTGGGGCAGACTGTGCAGGTCATCCCGCATATCACTGATGAGATCAAATACAGGATACAGTTGCTGGGGCAGACCGGGAAGTACGATTTCGTCATCACTGAGATCGGAGGGACGGTGGGGGATATCGAATCGCTGCCCTACATCGAAACGGTCAGGCAGATGCGATGGGAGATGGGTCAGGATTGTGCCGTGATCCACCTGACACTGGTACCCTACCTCTCGGCAGCCGGCGAGCTCAAAACCAAGCCGACACAACATTCGGTCAAAACACTCCTCGAATCGGGAGTCCAGCCCGACATCATCGTCTGCCGGACCGAAAAACCGCTGAATGATAGCCTCCGCAACAAGATCGCACTGTTCTGCAATGTCAAACCTTCCTCAGTCATTGAGTCCATCGACGCACGGACCATTTATGAAGTGCCCCTGCTGATGAAAAAGGAGGGCCTGGACGTGGAGATTCTCCGCAAAACACGGATGCCTATCGAGAATGAACCAGACCTGAAAAAGTGGGAGGAGTTTCTTTACAGGCTGATGCATCCCGTTTCAGATGTTACCATCGGCCTGATCGGGAAATATGTGGAGCTCAAGGATGCATATAAATCGATCACAGAATCTTTCGTGCATGCCGGTGCGGCCAATGAGTGCAGGGTGAATCTCCGGCTCATTCACTCCGGTGAGATCAGGGAGGATAATATGGAAGCCCGTCTGGAAGGCCTGGATGGCATCCTGGTGGCGCCGGGATTTGGATCTCGCGGCATTGAAGGTAAGATTCTGGCCATCCGTCATGCCCGGGAAAAGAAGGTGCCTTTCTTCGGTATTTGCCTGGGTATGCAGTGCGCCGTGGTGGAGTTTGCCCGGAACGTGCTCAACATGAAATCAGCCCATTCCACGGAAATGAATCCCAATACCAAGTTCCCGGTCATCGACCTGATGGAGGAACAGAAAAAGATCAAGGGAATGGGAGGCACCATGCGCCTCGGCTCCTACCCCTGCCGGCTCAGGAAAGGGTCGAGGGTTTACCAGATATACCAGACCATCACCATACATGAAAGGCACCGGCACCGTTATGAATTTAATAATGACTATCTCGAGGAGTACCAGGCTGCCGGCATGATACCCTCAGGGATCAATCCGAAGGAAAACCTGGTCGAGATCATCGAACTGGCGGATCATCCCTGGTTCATCGGTGTGCAGTTCCACCCTGAATACCGGAGCACGGTTGCAGCGCCTCACCCACTGTTTGTTGATTTCATCAAGGCCGCAATCCTTTACCGGAACGGAAACAAATAGTCCGCAAACAGAGGCACGCATTTTGTATCTTTAGGGTTTTAAACATGCATCATGATGAAATTCTCTCAATTCGTATGGATGGGAGTGCTGTCTTCATTGCTCATGACGGCTTGTGAAGAAGACACCGGGATCCTTTTCCCCTCCAGTCTTACTGAGACGGAAGTGGTTCATGGCCTCAAGGATGCGCTCCGTGTCGGGACCGATACAGCCGTAAAACAGGTATCTGCTGTGGACGGTTTCTACGGTGATAACCTGATCCGGATACTGCTGCCCCCTGAAGCAGATGTGATCACAGAACATCTAAATGACCCGTTGGTGGTGGCTGCAGGAGTGGATACACTGTTTGAAAAGGTGATCCTCCTGATGAACCGTGCAGCAGAGGACGCAGCAGTTAAGGCCGGACCGATATTCCTCAACGCCGTAACCACGATCACCTTCGGGGACGCCTTTGATATCCTGAACGGATCGGATACCGCCGCTACCCATTATCTCAGGGAGAAGACATGGACAGACCTGAAGAATGCCTTCCAGCCCGATATCGAAGCATCCCTTGATAAACCCCTGGTGGGAGGCGTCAGCACCAACGAGGCCTGGAGTTCGCTCACGGGAGCCTACAATATCATAGCCATGCTGACCGGATGGCAACAAGTAAATACCGATCTCGACGATCATGTCACCCGGAAAGCCCTCAACGGTCTTTTTTTAAAAATCTCACAGGAAGAGACTGCCATACGTACCGACCCCCTGGCCCGCGTCACCGAAATCCTGCGGCGCGTGTTCGGATGAATGATGTTTGGATCGGAATGCCGGTAAGTGATACGCAAAGGATGTTCAGACCATACGACGGGCTTACTCGATCCCGGCAAAGTATCTCATGAACTGAACCCTCTCATAGGCCGCCGGATTATCAGCCTCCTTGAAGTTCATTTTTCCGTTGAATTCACTGATCGAGGAGAAGCCATGCCGCTTCATCCATGATTCCAGGAACTGCAGCATCTCAGGAATGACCCGGATGCCGTTTTTATACAGTGCGGATGTGATCTGGACGGCTTTGGCCCCTGCCAGCAGTTGCTTCACCACCCCCGTCCCGTCATGGATCCCTGTGGATGCGGCAACATCACAATGAAGCCTTCCGGAAAGCATGGCAACCCACCTCAGTGAAATGGCGATCTCTTCCGGGCTGCTGAAGACATATGAGGGCGTGATCTCGAACTTTTCAATGTCAATATCCGGTGAATAAAACCGGTTGAAAAGAACGATCCCGCGGATTCCTGTCCAGGAAAGCTTCAGCGCTGTCTTGGCCAGGCTTGAAAAATAATAGCTGATCTTGACCGAGACAGGTATGCTGACCTGCCTGAGGACGGCCATGACGATATCAAAGTAGACCTTTTCATTCTGTTCGCCGGAGCGTTGCGGATCGGAGGGAAGGATGAAGATGTTCAGTTCCAGGGCATCGGCTCCGGCCTCCTCGACCCTTTTCGCAAAAAGGGTCCATTCGGAGGAAGATACGCAATTGATGCTGGCGATCACCGGAATGGTAAGTGTTTCCTTGCATTTCCTTATCAGGTTCAGGTACTGGCTGACGTCATTCTCCCTGGAATACTGCCCGATATAGTCCATCGCTTCAGGATAGGAGTAAATGGCCTCACTTTGATTGATATTGTGGTGGGCATGAAACATGATCTGTTCCTCGAACAACGACTTGATCACCACAGCTCCGGCCCCGGCCGACTGCAATTCAGACAACTTTTCCAGGCTGCCCGTCATTCCGGAACTTCCGGCGATGACCGGGTTCTTCAGGGGAAGACCCAGGTATGCGGTCTGCGTATCTATCATATATCCAGCGATTTAGAGAAATAACTCCCATGGGGACACAAAGTTAAGGATACATTTCTGATCTGTCCCCGTCATCCGGTGATTTATATTCATTTCAAATTGAACCTTTCCAGGACAACACGGGCGTTATCATTTTCGTTTTTCCCGGAAGTACCCGGGTCGGCGATCCGGATTTGTAATCAAAAATCTCTATTTTTGATCCTTTTAATCTCCCCGATGTTTGTCCTTCTGAAGAAAGAGGTCAGCACTTTTCTGACATCCCTGATCGGGTATGTGGTCATTGTGGTCTTCCTGCTGATCAACGGCCTGTTCCTCTGGGTGTTCCATGTGGAATCGAATATCCTGGACTGGGGATATGCCAACCTCGACGGGCTCTTCATCCAGGCTCCGTTTGTCTTTCTCTTCCTGATACCGGCCATTACCATGAGGCTTTTTGCCGACGAGAAGAGGAGCGGTACCCTGGAGACCCTGATCACCCGGCCGCTCACCGAGTTGCAGATCGTCATGGCCAAGTACCTGTCCGGACTGCTGCTGGTGCTGATTGCCTTGCTGCCTACACTGATTTACCTTCTTACCGTGTATCTGCTTGCCCTGCCGGCAGGCAATATCGATACCGGCGGCATCTGGGGGTCATATATCGGACTGTTTTTCCTGGGCGCATCCTTTGTAGCGATCGGTTTATTCGCCTCTTCACTGACGGATAACCAGATCGTGGCATTCATCCTGGGTGCCCTTCTCTGCGCCGGTGTTTATACGGGATTTGAACTGATCTATTCCATGGAGCTTTTTGGATATATCGACTTCTTTCTTCGCCAGTTGGGGATCAATGCCCATTACTCCGCCATGAGCCGGGGTGTCATCGATACCCGGGATGCACTTTATTTCATCAGCCTGATCACCCTGTTTGTCATGCTGACCAAAATCTCGCTCGAAAGCAGGAAATGGTGAAACAGCCCTACATACGGAAAAGAGTGGATTTTCGCAGGAACAGCCTGATGCAGTTTGCCATGGGACTGGTGGTGATCATCCTGGTCAATATTATCGGATCATTTATTTTCACCCGCTTCGACCTGACCGCCGAGAAACGTTTCACTCTTTCCGAACCCACCCGGAAATTGCTTCGCGGCCTTGATGATATTGTCTTCTTTGAGGTTTATCTGGAGGGCGGTTTTCCTGCCGGATTCAAGCGGCTCCGGAAGGAGACCCGCGAGATGCTGGATCAGTTCAGGGTTTACAGCCGGTTCATCCAATACGAGTTCATCAATCCATTTGAGAAAGATAAAGAGGCCAGCCAGCGGGATGTCATCAACAGGCTGGCCGAACGGGGCCTCAGCCCTACGGACCTGCATGTGAGCAAAACGGAGGGATCTACCAGACAGGTGATCTTCCCGGGAGCCATAGTCCACCACAAGGCTTCCGAAATGCCCGTCGACCTGTTCATCTCCCAGATGGGCGTCTCTCCCGAAGAGGTGCTGAACAATTCCATTCAAAACCTTGAATTCAACCTGGCCAACACCATCCGGAAGATGACCGTCACCATCAAACCCAAAGTGGCTTTTACCGAAGGACACGGAGAGCTTTCACCACTCGAAACGGCGGACATCACCCGCGCCCTCATGGAATACTATTCTGTGGAGCGTGTCAGGCTGGATGAAATGCTGAGCAGCCTGACGGAACGCCGGCAGGTCGATTCGGCTTCCACTCGGATCGTCAACAAATATGAAGCGATCATCATTGCAAAGCCGGATTCTGCCTTCAGCGAAAAGGACAAATTCATCATTGACCAGTTCGTCATGAGGGGAGGGCGGGTACTCTGGCTGATCGATCCGGTCATGGCCAGCATGGACAGCATTCAGTTCTCGGATGCCACGGTCGGCATCGCCAACAACCTCAACCTGGACGACCAGCTCTTTCATTACGGTGTACGCCTGAATAACAATCTGGTGATGGACCTCAGCGCACTGCCGATCCCCCTGAGAACAGGGCAATCGGGCGGCACACCCCAGATCGAGTTTTTCCCGTGGTACTATTTCCCGGTACTGACCCCTTTGTCGGAACATCCCGTGGTAAAAAACCTCAATGCCATCCGCACGGAGTTTATCAGCAGCATTGACACCATTAGCGTACCGGGTATCACCAAGACCATTTTGCTGACCTCCTCACCCTATGCCAGAACAGTCAACACCCCGGCTTTCATCACCCTCGATGTGCTGAGGAATGAACCGGACCGGGAGCTTTTTAATAAGCCGGACATCCCGGTCGCATGCCTGCTCGAGGGTTCATTCGGATCTATATACAAAAACCGGATACCCCCCGTTCTTATGGAGGACAAGGATATTGGATTTATCGAACGATCCGGGCCTAACCGGATGATCGTCATCGCCGACGGAGATGTCATCAAAAACCAGGTCCGGTATTCCCAGGGAAGACCATACCCCTATCCCCTGGGGTACGACCGTTATACACAGCAGACCTTCGGAAACCGCGACCTCATCATGAATGCCATGAACTGGCTCGTGGATGACATGGGCCTGATTGGCATACGATCAAGGGAGTTGAAGCTGAGAATGCTTGATAAGACCCGTGTCGATAGCCACAGAGTGTTCTGGCAGATGCTGAATACACTGCTGCCTGTGATCGTGGTGGTGGTTTTCGGTTTCTCCCTCATCATCTATAGAAGATGGAAATATACCCGTCCTGCCGTTCAGGATCAGGGTGGGTGAAAAGCCTGGAAGTATGAAAAAAAACAGGGTATTTTGGGTCGTGATTCTCTTGCTGGCATTGCTGGCCATCGTCTTGCTTGTTACCCGGAGAAGCGGTACCATTCATCCAAGGAATTACCGTTTTGCCGTGGAGGATACTGCATCCATCACGAGAATCTTCATGGTTGACAAGGAGAACGCCAGTGTCCTCCTGGAAAGGGACAGCTCGGGCATATGGATGGTCAACGGCAAGTACCGTGTCAGGAAATCAGGAATCGATATGCTGTTGGAAACCTTGCATAAGGTGATGCCCAAGGCCCCGGTGCCTTTGTCCGGAAGGGATAATGTGATCGCCGAGCTTGCCACTCAAGCCATCAAGGTGGAGGTATACCAGTGGGTTTACAGGATCAATCTCTGGGACCGGATCAGGTTGTTTCCCCATGAGAAACGCACCAGTACCTATTACGTCGGGGGGGGCACACCGGACAACCGGGGCACCTTCATGCTCATGGAAGGGTCGTCCATTCCCTTTGTGGTGCACATCGTGGGATTCAGGGGATATATCGCTCCGCGCTATTCCTCCTGGGAGGAAGACTGGAGGGACCATACGGTATTCAATATGAGGCTTGGGGAGATCGCCTCCCTGTCCATCGAGTTTCCGGAAACACCCGCCTCCTCCTTCAGGATCGAAAACCGCCCGGAAGGCCTCCGTCTGTTCAGCCTTGAAGAAGAACAACAGGTGGCGGGTTTCGATACCCTCAGGGTGATGAATCTGCTCACTGCCTTTTCCGATATTCGTTTTGAGACGCTGGTGACGACGATGGATCCGCGCCGGAAGGATTCCCTGCTTATGGCCACTCCCTTTCATATCATCACACTTGCCGGACGTGACGGGGAGGTACAGATGATGAAGACTTATCATAAGCCCAATGATATGATGAGATTGGATTTCGATGGCACTCCCCTGCCTTATGATATGGACCGCTTCTACGGCTGGCTGGAGGAAGAGCAGGAATTCGCCCTGCTTCAGTTTTTCGTTTTCGACAGGATTATCCGGCCCCTCGACTTCTTCCTGAACATTTAAAAATCACAGCCTCGAAATATTCATAAAAACAGTCGTTGTATCATGGAGAATCAAAACGGCACCGGGAACCTGCTGCAAAACACTTCCGTGCTTGTGACAGGAGGTGCGGGATTCATCGGATCCAATCTGGTGGAGGCTTTGCTGCGGCAGGGTAACCGGGTTACATGTCTTGATAATTTCATTACGGGCAAGAGGAAGACCGTTGAGGCCTTCATGGGTAATCCGGCGTTCAGGATGATGGAGGGCGATATACGTAATCCTGAGGATTGCAGGAAGGCGGTGGAGGGGGTCGGGGTGGTGCTGCACCAGGCAGCCCTGGGATCGGTCCCGCGCTCCATCAAGGATCCCAGGACATCCAACGATGTGAATATCGGTGGCTTCGTCAATATGCTCATTGCAGCCCGGGATGCCGGGATCCGACGGTTTGTCTATGCCTCCAGCTCCTCCGTTTACGGCGATCATGCCGGACTGCCCAAAGTGGAGGAGGAGACCGGCAATCCCATGTCACCCTATGCGGTCACCAAACGGGTCAATGAACTGTACGGCCGTGTCTTTTCCGACCTTTACGGGATGGAGCTCATCGGCCTGCGTTACTTCAATGTGTTCGGAAAACGCCAGGATCCCGAAGGTCCCTACGCCGCAGTGATACCCAGGTTTGTCAAAAGCCTCATCAACCATGAACCGCCGGTGATACACGGGGATGGAACCCAGTCGAGGGATTTCACCTACATCGACCATGTGGTCGGGATCAACCAGCTTGCGGCTGTGACGGAAAACAAGGATGCCCTCAACCGGGTATATAACGTGGCATGCGGTGCCAATACGACGATCAGCGAGCTGTTTTCACTGCTCCGCATGTTGCTGGCAAGGTTCGATCCCGATGTGCGGATGATAGAGCCCGTTTATGGTCCGGAACGCCCCGGTGATGTGAAACACTCCCTTGCCTCCATCAGGCTGGCCGCGAAATATCTGGGGTATGATCCTCGGACGGATGTACGCCAGGGGCTTGAAATGGCCATCGAATGGTATTGGAAGGACCTTCGCTGAATTCACCTTTTTCAAATGGGATCCACATCGGGGATCAGGCTGACTCCCTTGAAGGATGCAGCTGCATGGAACCGGTCGACCGTATCCATCACGGTCTTCTTGAGAGCGGTAAGCTGCGGACCCCGCTCCAGTTTGATCAGTATCTTCATGATATACTGGCTCCTGATCCGGGACACGAGCGGGTACTCGGGCCCCAGCACGATCAGTCCCCGGTGTTCCCGGAGCATGCCCGCCAGATGCATGGCTGCCCGGCTGACCGTTTCATTGTTGCGATGCCTGACTTCCAGCTGCACCAGCCGGTAAAAGGGCGGATAACGGTACTGCCGGCGCTCTAGTACCTGGCTCTGGTACATGGAGAGGTAATCATTCTCCATGACATATCGGATCACGGAGTGATGCGGCCGGTAAGTCTGGATGATTACCCTGCCTCTTTTGTTCTTTCTTCCCGCCCTGCCGCTGACCTGGGCCATGAGCTGAAAGCTGCGCTCGAATGACCGGAAATCCGGGAAGCTGATCATATTATCCGCATTGAGGATACCTACAACGCTGACATGATCGAAGTCCAGCCCCTTGGTGATCATCTGGGTGCCCACCAGGATGTCGATCCGCCGCTGTTCAAAGTCCTTGATGATTTGCTGGTATGACTGGCGGCTTCGGGTGGTGTCCAGATCCATCCGGCGGATACGGGCTTCTGGAAAGAGGATGGCGAGTTCCTCCTCGACCTTCTCCGTTCCGAATCCTTTCATCTTCAGATGAACACTGCCGCAGGATTCGCACCGGGTAGGCACACTCCTGGTGAAACCGCAATAATGACATCTCAGATGCCGCTCCGATTTATGGTAGATAAGCGTCACATCGCATCTCTCACATTCCGGCATCCAGTGGCATGTGTCGCACTCCAGGCGAAGCGCAAACCCCCGCCGGTTCTGGAACAGGATGACCTGTTCCCCGGCCCGGAGCGCCTCTCCGATATGCTCCATGAGAAGGGATGAAAAATGCGAGTGCATCGTCTTTTTCCGGAGTTCATCCCTGATATCTGCAACCAGTATTTCGGGCATCTGAATACCGCCGTACCTGCCGGTCATGGAAGCCAGCCCGTACTTGCCGGTGCGGCAGTTGAAGTAGCTTTCTATGGATGGTGTCGCAGATCCCAGAAGTACCCGGGCACCATGAAGTGAAGCCAGAAAGACGGCGGAGTCGCGCGCATGGTATCTCGGGGCGGTATCGGTTTGTTTGTATGAGGAGTCGTGCTCTTCGTCCACGATCACCAGTCCGAGCCGGCTGAAGGGCAGGAACAGGGCGGACCTGGCCCCCAGGATCACCTGGTAGTCATCACCGGTATGCCCTTCCGGTGAGGAATGCAGCACGCGCTCCCAGATCTCGGCCCTTTCCTGCTCATTGTACCTTGAATGATACACACCCACCCGGCTTCCGAAGTATTTCCGCAGCCGCATGATGATCTGGGTCGTCAGTGCGATCTCAGGCAACAGATACAGCACCTGCCTGCCCTCCCGGATGGCTTCGGCGATGAGCCGGATATACAGCTCCGTCTTTCCGCTCGAGGTGACGCCGTGCAGCAGCACCACCTCCTTTTCCCCGAACTGGCTGCGAATGGAATCCAGTGCCGAAATCTGCTCCTCGTTGAGTATGATGTCTTCGGGCCGGGCGCTCTCGGCGGAGTGCACCAGCCTGCTTTCCGTACGGGTCACCTGCTCCAGTATTCCTTTGCTGACCAGTGCCTGTAAGGCGGCGGCGCTGCCGGGACGGTCGCTGGTCAGTTCCGTCTTCCGCACCTCCGGGTAGCCCCGGCCAGGGCCCGACATACTGATGTAGCTCATCAGCACTTCGAGCTGGCGAAAGGCCCGTTTTTCCAGGTCATTGAAAACCTGCCTCAGCCGTTCTTCTGTCCTGCAGCTTTCCGAAAGCCTGATGTAGGCCACTTTCAGCGGTTTCAGGGGCTGTTTCAGCTCTTCGGAGAGGAGGATGACCTTGCGCTCCAGAAGGGATCTGACGATGGGAATCACCTTCAGCACCCCCGTGATACTGGTCAGATCATCCAGGCTGATCTTGCCCCTGTGTCCCAGCGCCTGGACCACCAGCTCCTCCTTCCGGCTGAAAGAATCGGTGTTACCGTCGAACTCAGGATGCAGAACCAGCTGTGTCTCGCTGGTCATCTTCAGAGCGGAGGGAAGGGCTGCATTCATCACCTCTCCGGGATGACACAGGTAGTAATCCGCCATCCACTGCCAGAAACGATACTGTACCGGGTTGGTCAGCGGGTGTTCATCGGGTACGGAAAGAATTGGTTTGACGGGCGTGCCGGAGGGCAGCCGGTCATGGATATTTACGACCAGGGCTGTGTATATCTTCTGCCTTCCGAACTGCACGATGACCCTTTTCCAGGGTTTCACCGCTTCGCAGAGCTCATCCGGAATCCGGTATGTGAATACTCCGGGGACGGGAAGCGGCAGCAATACATCGGCAAAGCGTTCCATGACGGTTTTCAGGAAGAGAGTATCCGGGCCATCTCCAGAAGGTCCCTGCGGATGTCCTTGTGGTGTTTTATGGCTTGTTCAAAGGGTGTAAAGACCACCTTCCGGTTGATGACCCCTACCATAACACCCTTGTTTTCTGCCCGGAGTGCATTCACTGCTTCGAATCCCAGGGTGCTGGCCAGCAGGCGGTCGCTGGCCGTAGGGCTTCCGCCCCGCTGGATGTGGCCGAGAACGGTCACCCGGGTATCATAATGGTCGTAACGCTCCCTGACTTTCCGGGCCACTTCGAAGGCACCCCCGGCATCATCCCCCTCGGCCACGATGATGATCCCCGATTTCTTGTTCTTCCTGAATCCGCGGTCCAGGATATCGATGAGTTCATCGATCGATGTGGTGGTTTCCGGTACCAGGATATCCTCGGCTCCCGAGGCAACGCCGCTCCTCAGGGCGATGAACCCTGCATCCCTGCCCATCACTTCGATGAAGAAAAGGCGGTTGTGGGAATCGGCCGTGTCACGAATCTTGTCCACCGCTTCCATGACGGTGTTGACGGCTGTGTCGTAGCCAATTGTGTTATCCGTACCGAACAGGTCGTTATCGATAGTCCCGGGGATGCCGATCATCGGGATATCAAATTCATTCATGAAAACACGCGCACCAGTGAAAGTCCCGTTACCACCGATCACGATCAGGGCATCCAGCCTCTGCTGAACGATATTATCATAGGCGGTGGCGCGTCCTTTCCGGGTGCGAAAGGCTTCACTGCGGGCCGTCTTCAGGATGGTGCCGCCCCGCTGGATGATATTGGATACAGAGGCGCTGTCCATTGGCCGGAACTCGCCCCGGATCAGCCCGTTAAAGCCGTTGAGAATACCGGACACCCCGAGGCCGTGATACAGCCCCGTCCTCACAACAGCACGGATGCATGCATTCATGCCGGGAGCATCACCCCCTGAAGTGAGCACCCCGATCTTCTGTATGGAACTCATTGGCTGGATTTTTCCTTTTAGTCATTATTGATATTCCCTGACCCACTCTTGTATTCCCGGGTTGATCCCTCGTACAGGGAGTAGCCTGCATACCTGCACTCCAGGCTGCCGTTGAAGAGCTTGTATTTCTTTCCGGCATGCAGGCCGATGGCTTTCATGGCCTCCATGTCCGAGCTGATCACCCAGGCTGTATAACCGTTGAACCGGTGCTTGAGGGTGGTTCCCATCTCACGGTACTGGTTTACGATCTCCTCTGTCCTGATACGTTCGCCGTAAGGTGGATTGATGATCAGTATACCATTAGGTGCAGGAGATTTCAGATCGTTGAAATAGGAGGCTTTCCATTGTATCAGGTCCTCTACACCTGCGGCACGTGCATTGTCCCGGGCGACGGTGAGTATCCTTCCCGACATGTCGGAGCCCATGATCAGCGGGGGATGGGCAGGGCGGGGCACAGGCTCGGCGATGACATGCTCCCAGAGCGTGCTGTCGAAACCGGGCCATCGCTCAAAGCCGAAACCCTTTCTGAAGGATCCGGGAGCGATGCCTCCGGCGATGAGCGCTGCCTCAATGGGGATCGTACCTGAACCGCACATCGGATCGACCAGGGTGCTGTCGCCGTTCCATCCGGTCAGAAGGATCATACCGGCGGCCAGCACCTCGCTGATGGGTGCCGGGCCTGCGGCAGTGCGATAACCCCGGCGGTGCAGCGAATCGCCCGAACTGTCCAGCGAAACGGTGCACTCATCCTTGAAAATCCGGACATTGATCCGGATGTCAGGCAAGCGAGTGTTTACATTCGGACGGCGCCCTGTGCGGTTCCTGAACTGATCTGCAATGGCATCCTTGGTCTTCAATGCCACATAATGCGAATGGGTCATCCCGGAATAGCTGGTCACACCCTCCACGGCAAAAGTGCTCTCCTCATGCAGATACTCGTCCCAGTTGATCCGGCTGATCCCTTTGTAGAGCTCGTTTTCGTTCCCCGCCCTGAAAACAGCCACCGGCTTCAATACCCTTAGTGCAGTGCGGGACCTGTAGTTCACCCGGTACATCATGGCCAGATCGCCGCTGAGACGAACCCCACGGCGGATGATGTGCGTGTCCTGTGCACCCAGATCCCTGATCTCCTTTTCAAGTACTTCTTCGAGCCCTTCATAGGTCTTGGCGATCAGATCGAATTTTTCTCCTTTCATGGTTGTTTTCAATATAAGCCGGTCGGTGCCATCCGGTAAAATTGTTCAAATTTGCCGGATACTGCCGGTAAAAATACAACAGTTATGACAATACAGAAAGCCCAGGAGCGTGTAGACCAATGGATCAATACGGTGGGAATCAGATATTTCAGCGAACTGACCAATATGGCACTACTCACAGAGGAGGTGGGTGAGCTCGCACGCATCATCGCCAGGAAATATGGAGAGCAATCCTTCAAGAAGGGGGAGGAACAGTTTGACCTTGCCGATGAAATGGCGGATGTGATGTTCGTTCTGATCTGCCTTGCCAATCAGACGGGGATCGATCTGACCGGCGCCCTGGAACGGAACCTGGAAAAGAAAACCGTCCGGGACGAATCACGGCACCGCAACAATCCCAGACTTCGCTGAACGTCCGCTTCCGGACAGAAGATTGTGCGGTAAAAGACAGGTGTGAGACAATAGTTTAATTTTATAAGGCTGAAAATGAGATTAAAACATTTATTGCACATTATTTGATAATATCCGTCACAACCACAGTACCGGTTCCGGAACGAAACGAACACATGACAATCACAGCGGGAATCAGCACAATCCGAAAAGCATGATCGCACGATGGTTTCTCAGACATCAGTTCAAGGAGTTCCGGCGTTCCCCGGCCTGGAGCAGGAGCATTGCCCTGAACATTTTCGTGGGCCTGATGATGTTCATGTTGATCCTCTACCTGCTGCTTCTGGGAATGTTCATCGATAAGATACTGGAAGAGCTTTACCCGGGAAGGGATCCGGCAGAGGTCTTCAACGGCTTGCTGCTATACTATCTTGGCTTCGAGCTCATCATCCGGTTCTTCATGCAGTCTCTGCCCATGCTCCATGTTGAATCATACCTCCACCTCCCGATCAAGAAGCGCAGCATCGTTCATTTTGTGGTACTGAAATCCCTGACCGCCGCAGGCAATTACCTCTCGTGGCTGGTATGGTTTCCGTTTGCTTTCAAGGTGATCGCCCCCGCCTATGGCGCCGGGCCGGCATGGATCTGGCTGGCAGGGGTTATTCTGCTGGTGCTGAACAACAATTTCCTGGCGACCTACCTGAAGAGGCAGCTGGTATCCCGGCCGGCCGTCACCGGCCTGGGGGGGCTCCTGCTGGTGCTTGCGGCCATGGCCGATTACACCGGCTATGCGTCGCTTTCTGCCCTTTCTTCACGGCTCTTCGGCCTGCTGATACGGGAGTCCTATCTGCTCCTCATCCCCGCCGCCTGCCTGGTCATATCCTACGCACTCAATTACCGGTTCCTCCGTTCCAGGATGTATCCCGATAAGGTACGGTTCAGGAAGGAATCCAGGATCGATGCCATCGGCAATATCCGCTACCTGCGCTCCATGGGCCTTACCGGCCAGCTCATCTCCCTGGAGCTGAAGCTGATCTGGCGCCACAAGAGGATACGGACAATCATCTATATGGCTCCCATATTCCTGGGTTATGGACTGATATTTTATCCACAGCCGGAATACGCGCAAATGAACGGATTCCTGATTTTTGTCGGCATCTTCATGACCGGCGGCATGATGCTGAACTATGCCAATTACTGCTTCGGGTATGAAAGTAACTACTTCGATGCCATTCTGGCCAAATACAGGGATTATGAGCGGTATATCCGGGTTAAATACATCATGGCGGTGATGATCGCCACAGCCTGCTGGGTGCTCACCATACCTTATGTCTTTTTCGGCATTGATATTCTGATCATCAACACAGTGACATTTCTTTATAACCTTGGCTTTTTGTCGTTTGTGTTGTTCTGGTTCAGCACTTATACCCGGAAGCGGATGGACCTGTCGCAGGGTTCCGTGTTCAATTATCAGGGGGTCGGGGTTACCCACTGGCTCTCCATGCTGCCGGCCTTCCTGCTCCCGGTGCTCATTTACTGGCCGTTTTCAGCCATGGGCGTACCTTATGCGGGCCTGATCGTGATCGCAGCATTGGGTCTGGGAGGCCTTCTGTTTTACCGCTACCTGCTGAAGTTGCTGCTGGCACAGTGGATGAAAAGCCGTTACCGGATGGCTGAAGGATTCAGAGAATAATTACAACAGAAAATGATAGAAGCGATCAATCTTTCGAAATCATATCACGGCGAGAAAGTACTGGATATCCCTTCGCTGAAGGTTGCCAGGGGGGAGAGCTTCGGCCTGGTGGGAAACAACGGCGCCGGCAAGACCACTTTCTTCCGGCTGATCCTCGACCTGATCCGTGCCGACTCCGGTCATGTGCTTTCCAACCAGCAGGATGTCCGGAAATCGGACAACTGGAAATACACCACCGGCTCATACCTCGATGCCAGGTTTCTGATCGATTACCTGACGCCCGAGGAGTACTTTGATTTCCTTGCCCATGTGCACGGCATGTCCGATGGCGACCTGCAGGAGTTCTATGATGGCTTCCGGGAGTTCTTCAACGGAGAGGTCTTGGAAAAGCGCAAGTTCATCCGAGATTTCTCGGCAGGCAACCAGCAGAAGATCGGTGTGGCCGCGGCCCTCATGATGAAACCCGGGATCGTGATCCTGGATGAGCCCTTCAACAGCCTTGATCCCTCGACTCAGATACGGCTGAAGAACATCCTGAACCGGATGAAAAGGGAACACGGCACCACACTGCTCATCTCCAGCCACGACCTGAACCATGTGACCGAGGTATGCGACCGGATCGTAATCCTCGAAAAGGGTAAAATCGTCCACGACCTCCAAACGACCCAGACCACGCTGCAGGAGCTGGAGCAGTACTTCGCGGTGTAAATGACTTCATGACTTCAAATCTTTCGTCAGGATGTCTCATCGGTGTTTATTCCCACCTGCTTGCCTATGGCTGGTAAACATGACTTCTGATTTACCCGCCGGTTTATCTGCCTAAGATATGGCCAGGTGGGAAAGCAGTCGTACAGCGCGGATTTTCGATTTGAGATTTCAACATTACTCAGACGAATTCATTATGAATGCCGGATTCTGAATTCTGACAGAGATTTCTCTCTGCAAAGGAAAGGGGTGATGAAGCCGGATTCCTCAGATGTCCAGGATATAATGAAATATCAGCTCGCGCTTCATGATCCGGGTGATCTGTTCCAGATACTGCCTGCGGTCTTCCTGCATCTTTCCGATGAGGGGTTGCACCGCCTCCCTTTCTTCTGCGGTGCGCTCAGGGATATTGAGGTACTCCCCGATCAGGGTGACCCCGTTGACGAGATCATGCCATTCGCCAAGGGTCTTCTCAATTTTCTTGAGCTCCAGGAGCGACATTTTGAGAAAGGTTTTGTGACGGATCATTTTCCGGGTAAAATCAAAGATGTAGTGTATCTGCTTCAGCAGGGTCCGGATCTCGTGCACCGCCTCATCATTGGACAGGTCTTTCCTGAGTGTATCAATCCTTGCGATCTTTTCATTGAGGAGCCTGACGGTCCGCGCATACAGCTCATCACCCGCTTGCATCTCCTGGATGGAGCTTCGTGTTCGTTCAAAATCCGGTATGCCGTCCACCAGCAATTCCAGCATCTGTGCGTCAAATGCCCGGATGGCCGCATGCTCTTTCGACTCCAGGAATTCCCTGTATGCATGGAAGGTTTTCTGCAGGCCGGTTTCGTTACGATCCAGCAGGGCATACTGAACCTGGATATCCCGGATGCTGCCGGCCAGCTTGAAGACCTTTTTTACCGTCCGGAAATCCTTTCTGGCATCAAATCTCCCGGGATCCGCATATTCAAGGAACTGGAACAGGGCCCGGATACGCTTCACACTCAGGCGGAGCTGATGGATGTCTTCCATGTCGAAGCCCCTGGAAGACCTGGAAAGACGCTTCCGGAACTCACCAAGTTGCCTGTTGAAGTATATGTGAACCGGGTCTTTCAAATTGTCCGGATTGCCTTCATTCAAATATTGCCGCAAAGTTACATAGATAAATATAATAAAATTGAGAAAATATGGGGATTCACCGGACACATCCGTCAGGTTTTTGGCAATGAGTGTAATTTTTTGTTCCTCCGGTGTTTTTGGCAGGGAAATTGTTGCTGCCACGGCAATTGCCTGTTGCCAGTCATGTTACAAAACAACGTTGTTCCCGTCATAAATAACTGCAGGAAACGGCCTTTCACAACCCCATGAAAAGACATCTTCGTACTCTTCTGATCTTTCTGTACTGCATCCTTTTTCTCCTGGCAGCGGTGCCTGGAGTTTCACAGGAATACCGTGTTCAGGGACGTATCATTGACCGTGATACCCGGGAACCGCTTCCTTTTGTCAACATCCTGATCAATGACAGCCGGCAGGGCGGGACCACCGATATCGACGGGAAGTTCGCACTGGGAGCAGATGAACCCATCCTGTATCTGCGTCTCAGCTATGTAGGGTATGAACCGGTGGAATATCCTGTGGGTGAAGGCGGAAAGAGGCTGCTGATCAACATGAAGGCAAAAGAGTTCAGTCTTCCCGAGGTGGTCATTACACCGGGGATCAATCCCGCCCACCGTATCATCCGGAATGTCCTTGCGAACCGTGAGCGGAACAATCCTGAAAGTCTTCCTGCATTTTCCTATACCGCCTATGAGAAATTCGTGTTCACCATTGAGCTGGACTCGCTACTGCGCCGTGATTCTGCTACTCTTGACACTTCCGATATCGAGCTGATGAAGTTCCTCGATGAGCACCATCTGTTCCTGATGGAGAATGTCTCTGAGCGGAAGTACAGGCATCCCGGCAAAAATCTCGAAACGGTTCTGGCCACCCGGGTGTCGGGACTGCAGGATCCGTTTTTTATCTTCCTGATCTCGCAGCTTCAGTCCACATCCTTTTACGACGATGTCTTCACCCTGGCCGACAAGAATTACATTAATCCCATCAGCAGGGGCAGCCTCGACAGGTATTACTTCCAGATCGAGGACACGGCGTGGTCGGGCAGGAGCGATACGGTGTTCATCATCAGTTACCGGCCGCTTTTGAACGCCAACTTCGACGGTCTCACCGGCCTGTTGTATATCAACACCCACGGGTGGGCGATCCAGAGCGTCACTGCCGGCCCAGCGCGGCAGGAGGGTGGGTTGGGCCTGAAGATACAGCAGATGTATGAGCTCATTGATGGTTCTCAATGGTTCCCGGTCCAGCTCAACACCGAGATACGTCTGAACAATGTCACGGCATCGGGTGACGAGGTGACGATAAGCACCGGCGGGACTTCGGGGATATATAATCCCATCGGCATCGGCAGGAGCTACATCCACGACATCCGGATCAACCCCGATCTGCCGGGCAGGCTATTCGGCCATGTGGAGCTGGAGATGGACCCGAATGCCACACACCGGGATTCGCAATACTGGCGCGGCTACCGATTGGATACCCTGACCCCCAGGGAGCTGAACACCTACCATTTCATCGACTCCATCGGAAAGGAGATCAACCTCGACCGCATCGCACGGACCACCGAAAGCCTCATCACCGGCACCATCCCATGGGGCAAGGTAGATCTGGATATCGACCGCTTCCTGAGATATGATGATTATGAAGGACTTGCCCCCGGTATCGGGCTCCATACCCATGAGCGGCTCTCCGGGTTCTTCAGGCTCGGAGGCTATGTTCGTTACGGATTGAAGGATAAGGAACCCAAATATGGCGGTGACGTGAGCTTTACGTTTGACCGTTATCGCGATATCAGGCTGGGGGCTTTCTATTCAAACGATGTCGCTGAGACAGCCGGTACCCTGTTCTTTGACGAACAGATCCGGTTCTTCAGACCGGAGTCGTTCAGAAGCCTACTGATCCGGCGGATGGACAAGACCGAGGCATGGGGCGCTTTCATGGATTTCAGGTTATTGGATTATTTCAAAATCCATGGAGGGATCACCGTCACCGGCAGGCAGGTGACCACGCCCTATCGCTATGCGGTGACCTCGGAGACCATGGCGGTGCTCCTCGACCGTTACCGGTTCGCCGATCTGACCCTCGGTATCAGATGGGCGCACAGGGAGAAGTATGTACAGAACATGAGGAAGAAGATCCCGTTGGGGACCCGATGGCCCGTGGTGCATCTTCAGTACATCAGGGGGCTGGAAGGGATTCTGGACGGCGAATATGACTATCACCGCCTTGACCTGCGCCTGGAAAAATCCTTCTATTTCAAATATCTGGGCAGGACCCGGTTCCGGCTGAACGCAGGAGTGGTCGACCGTGCCATCCCTTACACCAACCTTTACAACGGCAACGGCAGCTACCGCGACTTCACCCTTTATGCACCATACAGCTTTGCTACCATGCGGATGAATGAGTTCCTGTCCGACAGGTATGCCGCCCTTTTTGTCGTGCATGACTTCGGCAAGCTGCTCTGGCGGGGAGAGAAGTTTGAGCCTGAGATATCGCTGGCCTTCCATGCCGGTATCGGCGACCTGGTGCACCCGCAACCGCATTACCAGGTGGAATACAAAACAATGGATCAGGGATATTATGAAGCGGGCTTTCTGGTCAACAACCTCCTCAACCTGAAGCTTTACTCTCTGGGTCTGGGCGCCTTCTGGCGGATAGGGCCCTATTCATACGATCAGTCAATCAAAAACCTCGCTGCAAAGCTGACCCTGAGCTTCCCGTTCTAAATAGATGAAGTTCGTATTAATATGTCAGGTAATCGACATTTTGTTAATTCACCAAAAAAACCGGTGGTTTAAGGACTATTTACCTATTAATAACCAGGCAGTCCTCAACTCATTTGCAGTCCGGAGCATAATTACATACATCCCAGGGATAACATCCGGTAATTTAATCAGCAGCCGGTTTTCACCGGACCAGACAGGATGACTTCCCGGTAGTTCCATCATCTTTCCGTTGGTATGGACGATGGATACTTCTGCTTTCCCTCCACAGCGGGCATTGAACACCAGGCTGACCTTATCGCGGGCGGGATTGGGATAAAGGTACAGGTGTATGTCCTGGGCACGGTCAATCCGTTCCGGTATTCCGGGTGCAACATACGGGAACAGAAACACCAGTGCATCCTTCAGGTGGCCCTTCCAGTTGCCCCAGCTGTGCCCTTCGTGTATCTCCTGGTAGAGGAGGGGATATCCCCTCGTCTCCAGGATATCCCGGAGCCCTTTCACCAGGGGTATGAGTTGGGAAATATCATAAGTCCCGATGTCGAGGTATATCTTCAGGTCGAGCAGCGCTCCCGTCTGGAAACCGCTGGAGATGGCGGACTCCACGTTACCCGAGAAGGCGGCGATCTTGCCGAAGACCTCCGGTTCCTGCCATCCCATCCAGAGGGAGATGTTGCC
Source organism: Bacteroidales bacterium (assembly GCA_016939365.1). GTDB lineage: Bacteria > Bacteroidota > Bacteroidia > Bacteroidales > JAFGHD01 > JAFGHD01. Next base: position 34,206 of record JAFGHD010000154.1, read on the forward strand.
CCCGTTGGAAGCCCCGGCTACGGCCCGTGCTTCCGCCTCCGGCCGGATACGGTACCTCCCTTCCAGCCAGGGCATAAGCCCGGAAACGATGAAGGCTGTGAATTCCTCCTTCTGACTGCCTGCATACTCCGCAGTCCGGTTCACCGGAGGGATGAACACGGCGATCAGCGGCGCGATCAGCTCATGATGGATCAGATAGTCCAGAATGTTCACCGCTGCACCGAGCTGCAGGTAGTCCTGACCGTCGTGGAACAGGATCAGCGGATAATTTTCCGTTGAAGTGGAATAACCATGAGGAACGTACACCCAGACCGTCCTGGAGTTGTTCAGCTCCGTGCTGAAAAATACGCTGTCCCACAGGGTTCCGTGGCTGATGTCCGGATAGTGGAGGATTTCATCCGGCGGAACATAATCCGGCATCCGGAGCTCGGAATTGGGTCCGAAGCCGCCTGCGCAGCTGTTCGGGTTCTGCGGATCGAGGATCCATGAGGAGCCGTTCAGGACGAACTTGTAGTCCAGGCGGGCATCGCTTTCGTAATGCGTCACCAGGTACCGGAAGTCGGTGCCGTTGACCTGGATCATCGGGAATGATGCCGGGTTCCAGCTGTTGGCATCGCCCGGGACCGTTACACTCTGGGCGTTCCCCTTCCAGATGAAACAGGCGGTGGTATCATTGTCCAGGTAAGGCAAAACAGGATTGGCCGTCAGGAAGCTGTCGGTGACTGCCTGCCGTGCGGACCCGGGCAATGCATATACATGGTCCAGAAAGTCCTGAAAAGTCTGCGCACGGGTGCAGCCGGCCAGAGTCAGGGACACCACCAGGTTGAACATAAGGATTCGTGTCATCGCTCGTCGTTTTTACAAATATACTGCTCATGAGGCTCTCTCACAAATTGATTCATATTCAAATTTCAGGCAGCGATCCTGAGGAGAGAAAATGTTTGTCGGGAATCATGAGTTGTACCGCGATCTCTGCGATCCAGCCTGACTGCTGCCAGGTCTGCGTGTGAATCATATTGAAAACGGCCTCTTTATGATCATGAAAGTCTCCGTACTTTTATACATCCCAAAACGGATCTTATGGAAAAACCGAAAATTGCAGCCGGGGAACCCCTGAAGAAGATGATGAAGCCCGGATCGTATTTCTGGTGTGCCTGCGGCCTGAGTGCTTCACAGCCCTTCTGCGACGGCTCACATGTCGGGACAGGCATCACACCGGTGGAGACACGCATTGAAGAGGAGAAGGAGGTGTACTGGTGCATGTGCAAACATTCGCACAGCAAGCCTTTCTGCGACGGCACCCACCGGAAGCTTTAAGCCCTCACTTCCGCGTCACTCCGATCTCCTTCCTGTGCAGATCGAGAAGGGAGGTGCAGTGTTCGTCAGGCCCGGTCACCAGGGTGGACAAGGTCAGTATCTGGAAGTCACCGGGCCAGAAGACCACAGGAAGGTCCATTCCTCCATATTCCCCGTTTGAGGAAACAAATTCCTCCGGGGAGGATGTGGGGGGCTGATGCATCATGTACGGCCCCTGATCATGATACCTGAACAGCCGGATATCCGAAAGGCTCTTGAATCGGTAAACCGCCAGGCCGCAGAGCTTTCCGTTCTCCTCGAACAACTTCTTCTCCACCAGGACGGCATGGGGGTACTCATCCGCAAGCCGGGTGCCGTCGAGATATTTTGTCGTCAGTTCACTGTAATCATCAGCGGATTCATCCTCACCCTCACCTGAGAGCGACATGATATTCTCATATTTTACCGTCAGGGTACCCGTGCCATCCCCGGAGAGCTCGATCCGGTACTCCTTGTGTTCCACCGTGAGGCATCCGGCCAGGATTATGGGAAGCAGAACAGCGGTAATAATGATCCGTTTCATAGTTTAATGTTGGAATCCTTATACGGAGAAATGGTGCAATAGTTCAGCCTGATCCGTACGAGTAGATGAATGTTCATAATTTTACGGCGATGGAGACGGGAGATCATGTCGACCTGGCTGGAAGGTAACTGGCTGGAGCTTACGGGCGCAATGCTCGGAGTGGCATATGTCCTGCTGGCGATGCGGCAGAGCATCTGGTGCTGGCCCGTGGGCATCCTCAACGTGTCGCTCTATATCGGGGTTTTTTTTTCCGCCCGGCTGTTCGGCGACATGGTGCTCCAGGCCTTTTACCTGGTGATGGGCATCTACGGCTGGTATCAGTGGAAATACGGGAAATCCAAAGGTCTCGGGGGAAAGGGCCTGCCCATCAGCCGTATCCCGGCGCACCTGGCCGTGACCGCCCTGGTTGCCACCGCCCTGATGTCCGTGGTCTTTGGTAACATCCTATCGGGCACGGTATCGACCTTGCCTTACTGGGACGGGACGACTACAGCGCTCGGACTGACAGGTACCTGGATGACCGCCCGGAAATACCTGGAAAACTGGCTGGTGTGGGTGTTCGCCGACCTGCTTTCCGCAGGGATATATGTGTACAAGGAGCTCTACCCCACCGTTGGCTTTTATATACTGCTGACCATCGTGGCGGCAATAGCATACAGGCAGTGGAAGAGAGATATGAAACAGCAGGCAGCATGAAGGCGCTCAGGGTATCCGTGACAGGTCCCGAATCCACGGGAAAGTCCGAACTTGCGGAACAGCTGGCCGTTCATTATCAAACGGTATGGGTGCCCGAATATGCCCGGGAATACCTGGACGGCCTCAACCGCCCGTATACCCGGGATGATATCCTGGAGATCGCAAAAGGCCAGCTTCATCGTGAACAGGAACTGCTTCACTCCGCAAACAGGCTGCTGATATGCGATACCGACCTCATCGTCACCAGTATCTGGAGCGGGTTCAAATACGGTTCTGTGGATCCCTGGATCACGGAGCATATCGAAGCCTTCCCCCATGACCTTTACCTCCTGATGGACATCGACATTCCCTGGGAGGAGGATCCGCTGCGGGAGTATCCAGGTAAAAGGAAGGAATTGTTCGATCTCTTTTACGGGGAGCTATCCGGTCTTGGATTCCTTTTCCGGGTGATCTCAGGAACGGGGGATAAACGGTTCCGCAATGCCCTCAGGGCGGTGGAGGAGTTGTTGTACGGCCTGCCCGGGCGATGAGTCATCCTTCACCACGAAGCACCGCCTCGAGATACCAGCGGGTGATCACCGCGTTGAAATAGTAGTAGCGGTCCATCCGGACACCCCTGGCTTTCATGTCGCGGATCATCTCCCGGGTGACCTCGCTGTAACAGATCGGGTCGTGCCGGGTAAGCCTGCGGCGGATCATCCCCTGCGGGAACAGTTCCTGCAGCTTTTTCCTGCGTCGCAATCTCCTCGGATCAGGCAGGGTAAAGGGCCTGTCCTCAGGAAAGACCAGCCCCGCGGGGCCAAAGAAATGGCGGACCAGGACATCATCATACAACTTCTTGCCCAGCTTGGCATGGAAGGGCAATACCTTGCAGAATTCGATGAGACCGCGTTCCCAGAAGGGAAGCCGGTGCTCAAAACCAAAGAAATTGCAGATGTTGCACGAATTGACGACAAACCGGGCCTGCCGGTGCTCCAGATCCCATTGCTCGAACAGGCTGTGCGGCAGGTATCCCTCATCCATCGGCAGGCTTTCCCGGATCAGATCCCTGAGCTTGTTTTCGATACTGCGGGAGCTTTCAGTCAGCCGGTAATGTCTGATGAACAGGGCTTCGATCACCTCCTCTTCCGGAGCGCCCGGTGCCAGCGTCGCGTCCAGGTGGCTTCCGCCGAGGAAATCACCGGAATGGCCGGGGATGATCACCGTGCCGGACGGTAAGATCCTCTGCTCCGTCAGGCGCTTCATGGCGAAAAACTCCTGCATGTAGAACATGGAAGCATGGTTGGCCGACCAGGGATAATAGGCCCGGAAGACCGGATCATCCGGAAATCCCCCGGTAACCTGTTTGTCATACGGGATGTAATGCCATTCAAATCCCAGATTTTCCGCCACTTTCCGGGAGATTTCCGTGTCATGACTTCCGCGTCGACCGTAGGTGAAGCAGGTGACCGACCGGAATCCCATTGATTTCAGCGTCAGGGCTGCCAGGCGGGAGTCATACCCTCCGCTCAGCGCCACGGCCACGGGCCGGTCTTTCAGTCCCGCAAGCGTCCGCTGGAACGCCTCCACCAGTACATCCGCCATGGGTTTCCTGAGCTCTTCGACGGAACCTTCCCGCGTCTTCCTGACCAGGTAATCCGCATAGGCGCGGGTTTCGGCTCCTTTACCCGTGATCCGGAGGATCATGGCGGTGCCCATCTGCCGGATACCGCTGATGAGCGTCCTGTTGCCCGTAACATAGGCGCAGTGCCTGAACTCCATACAGGACAGGTCATCCTGCCGGTTCAATCCTGTAAGCCTCATGATGGCGGCCGCATCATCCGACAATACAAATGGTGACCGTTCCGTAAAGAAGAGCGGGAACATCCGGATCCTGTCGGTGGCCGCGAGGATGGCGTCATCGAGCCGGATGACGATGCTGAACAGCCCTCCCGATGTCTTCAGCAGTGTTCCGAAGCCTGCGGCATCCGTCACCTGGCTGAACAGCCCTGCCAGGGCGTCCCCTTCATGGAACCTGCCGTCGGGTGTGGTCAGGTATCCTTTGACGCTGACTTTTCCCCGGTGATGCCAGGGATAGCCCTTGTCCCGGATGAGTTCAATCCTTGCCTCCATAGGCCCTCCCGGAGATTCGGATGAAGTAGAAGAATAGGAATATGTTGAATGCCAGGCCGGTGGCTGAATAGAAGATGATGGACCAGATGATGTCATGATAGTAGTGGTATCCGGCGTACAGCGCCAGAGCGCGTACGGCCAGCAGCAGGGCGTCGTACCATACCATCTGCCTTTGCCGGCTCAGCACGGTGACGATGTAGGTGATGGGAGAATTGAGGAAGGCGATGAACAACCATGGGATCAGAAGGCGGGTGTAATGACCTGCAATGTCCCATTCCGGACCGAAGACCACCCTGAAAATCCACGGGGCGAACAACGCCATCAAGGCAAACGGGATGATCCCGGTACGGAAGAGCCTCCGGTAGGTCTGCCGGACGAATCCGGCGAGCTCCCGGCGGTTGTTGAACCTGTCTGCAGCCTCCTTGTAGAACACCTGTCCGGCGGACTGTCCCACGAGCCCCATGGGGGTGGTGATGATCCGGTTGGCCAGCCCGTACTGGCTCATCAGTGCCGGCCCGTAAAACCCGCTGAGCATGAAGACCGGCAGCTGGTTGGAGAGGTTGTTCAGGGCGTCGATCAGGGTGTTGAGCAGGGGAAGGTTCCGGTATTTCACCGCCAGCTGCCATAGTTCTGACAGCTTCGTACTCCCTGCATGCCGCATGATGCCGCGGGCTGAACGACCCATCATGACAACGACCGAGACTGCCTGCCCGGCGATGAGGCCCCATATCAGCCCTGCGGACCGGAAGTCAAGCCAGCCGGCTCCGAGCTGCACCGCACCGGCCGAAGCGCTCCGGCTGATCTTGCCGGCCGAGATGTGACGGTACCTGTTCGCCCGGTTCGCCCAATACATAAAGGTCTGGAAGATGCCCGTCAGGAAGCTGCTCAACGGCACCAGCCAGAGCCAGCCGGCAATACCGGGATGCCCCAGCAGGTGCGCAGCAGGATGACGAAAAAGCGCGATGAGAACCAACAACAACAGGCTGACCACGAAGGCCGTGAGAAAGCTCAGTACGGCCAGCCTCGCACCCTCCCGGTCATCAGAGGGAAGCACCACGGCCAGCTCATACTCCAGCGTGGAGATGATCGAAAGAACCACCACCAGCGAGGAGTAGATGAAGAAGATACCAAAGACCTCCTCAGGATAGATCCGCGTCAACAGGGGCATCACCAGGATCGGCACCAGCTGCGCCATGGCCGACCCCGAGAACAGCGTCAGCCAGTTCTTCGAAAATTCATCCCGGATAACCTTATTTACCAACGGTATCTTCATTCCTGGTTTTCATCTTACAGGCAGAGCGGGTTACACTTAATCAGTATTATGATTTTGATATTCAGGCATATTTCATGAGGAGACCGGAACTTATTCGTCTTCAATTCGAGCCTGCCTGCCGCCCAGTGGCCGTACGCTGGGCAGGCAGGCATTCGTGGCATAAATATAATAACCCTCATACCCTGCAGGATTTCATACAGATAGTTGATGACCCACCTGATCAGCCAAATTTACGCCAAAGAGCCGGAAATCATATATCCGGTGCAGTCCGGTACAGCCTGAAATATTTGCTTTCTGTCCCGACTGGCTCCGACATGTCCAGTAGGGTCTGCATGTATATGAACCGTTCCCTGCTGTATTCCATGGGCTCCAGGGGGCTTTCCGCCATTTCGATGGAGTTGAAACGGTCCACCACCAGGAATATTTCGCGGCGGCTCATCACCTCGCGGATCATCCGCATCAGATGCTCATCCGCCCCCACATGCTCGTTCCGGATCATCCAGTCCAGCGGGAACGGGTTGCGGCTTTCAAGTGCCGGGTAGATCATGGCGTTGTTCGGCAGCATCACAAACCGGTTTTTCAGTTCGTAATTGTTCCAGAGCTTCATGAAATCCTCATAATATTCAAAGGTGACGGGGTTGGTATGGATGTGTCCGAAGGCCGGGATCAGGGTTCCCAGGTCGCAGGTCAGTTCGCGGGAAGGTCTGTCCCGGTAGTTGAACCTTCGTTGCCCGTAAATGGAAACCGCCACCAGGGCGATGAGCATCAGGGCGACCGCCGGGCGAAACCAGGAGAGGCTGAACATCCCGGGCCAGGATTCATCGAGCAGCAGATAGATGATATATGCGTTCATCACCGCCAGGATGCCGAAGGTGTAAATGGGAGAGTTGGCGCCCAGCGATATGGATGATGTCCATGCCAGCACGATGCCCGGGATGAGGATAACTGCCTCCCGTCTGCCGGTCAGTCCCCTTGCCCATGCAACGGAGAGCAGCGCCGTCAGCGCCCAGAAGAACTCGAAGGGTACCGTCTTGTAATCCCGGTAAAAGAAAAACACGGACAGCCCGGCGACCAGGACGGCTGTATAAATGACCAGGATGCTTTTCCAGCGGATACCCCGGTCACGGACGATCACATCAATGCCCCTTTTCAGAAATGCGCACAACTTCCTGTAAATCCCGGCCTTCTCAGCGATGACCGCAGCTATCAGCGCGAGGTTGAACGGCATCAGCCACGCTTTGATGAATGATTTGACATAGCGCAGGATACCCGTTTCGAACAGCTCGGTGCGTCCGGTCATCTGGCTGATGAACTCATCCAGCGCGCCGTGTATCCAGAGGTACAGGATATACAAGACCAGCGGCAGGATGCCGGCAACCGGTATCAGGATGGCGGATCCCCGCTTTTTTCTGAAAATGCCCTCCAGGAAGATCCATGCCGAAAGGAAGAGCCAAAGAAACAGGAAGTTCTGCTTGCACAGTGCCGCCATGGCTGCCAGCCAGAGCGACGCCGTCAGATGATTGAACCTGCCTCCCGGAGCCACTCCCGCCATCCCGGCCCGTGCGAAAAGGACGATGCTGCAGACGCTGAAACAGACTCCGTCGATGGTCGTCCATGGGTAGAGATGGAAGGTGTTCAGATTCAGGATGAATGCCGGGATGCCGGCCGCTGCAAAAAGGAACAGGCGTGATCCTTTGCGCAGGTGTCCGGCGAAGGTACCGGTGATCAGCCAGGCGAACAGGAATGAGAAGAAGAAAATCTCTGCGGTGACGAACCAGCGGCCGCTGATCGCCAGCGGAAGGGGGGAGAAGAAATGCACAGTATGTATCCAGCCCGACAGTGCCGGCCGGATCGAGATGAAGTCGCGGTGCGGCACCTCACCGTGCAGCAGCCGCCACGACTGTGCCGGCACCACCCCGTCATCGGTCGGGCTGAAGCCTTCGTTCTCAGGGAAACGCAACAGGATGAACAGGATGCAAAACAGGGCGGCAACGGCCAGGCCTGTCAGGAGATTCCCGCTATTTGCTCTCATGGTATTCCTGTTCGGTGTTGATGTTCCAGATGCTCTCCTTGTCCACCGTGCCGGCGATGATGTGGTCCACCGCCGTCATGGCCGTGAGCATGGAGTGGTCCTGGTTGTTGTATTTGTGCATGCCGTTGCGGCCGATGAGGAAGAGGTTTCCGAAGCCGTCCAGGTATTGCCGCACCACGTCGAAGCGGTCGTAGGTGCCGAAGTAGGCGGGGTAGGTCTTGGGCATGCGGATGACCAGGCCGTCCAGGTAGTCCTCACTGCCGATGAAGCCGATGCGGGCCAGCTCATCCACGGCGAACCGCACCAGATCGGCATCCTTCATTCTCCAGACATCATCCCCTTCGTTGCAGAAATACTCCAGTCCGATCCAGACCGTATCCGGGTCGGCCACCATGTAAGGGCTCCAGTTGTTGAACAGCTGTATCCTGCCGATCTTCACATCCCGTTCCTGGACGTAGATCCAGCAATCCGGGATCAGGCGGCCATCAACGGAGGCCACCCTCAGCTTTTTCAGAAGCAATCCGACCGTGATGAAGTCGCGGTAGACCAGCCCTTCGGCCACCTCCCTGACCGGGTCGGGCACGGGTGTGTCCATGGCGCGGATGAGGTCCCTGACCGGCATGCTGCTGAAGATGTAACCGGCACGGAAGGACAGCTCCTCACCCGTTTCGAGGTGGATGGCTTTGACACCGGTGATGGTGTTCCCGGAGACCTGCAGGCCAGTCACCCTGTGGCGGCAGAGCACCTCGCCGCCCTGTTCCGTGACCCGGCGGGCGGTCTCCTCCCACATCTGGCCGGGACCGTACTTCGGGTAGAGGAACTGCTCGATCAGGCTGGTCTCCTTCTCTTTCTGGGAGATGGATTTGTCTTTTTTCAGGATGGACGAGACGGCATTGCCGATCACCTTCGAGACCGAGAGCCCCTTGATGCGCTGGGCGCCCCATTCTGACGGTATCTCCCTGCAGGGCACCCCCCAGACCTTCTCGGTGTAGTCGCGGAAGAAGGTGCGGTAGAGCTCCCCGCCGAAGCGGTTGATCATGAAATCCTCCAGGGATTTTTCCTTCCGGACCGGGAAGAGCTTAACCCACAGGTATCCCGCCACGATGCGGATGATCCGGATCAGTCCAAGGTTCCGGATGGTGTTGAGGTTGAGCGTGACCGGGTAATCGAAGAACTTCCGGAGGTAGAGGATGCGTGAGACGCGTTTACGCAGCAGCATGAGCCGGTCTTCCTGGTCAGGGTCGCCGCCCTCCTGCGGGATGGCCAGTCCGCGTTTCTTCCCCTGGTAGGCGATCTCACCCCCCGCACCTTCCGGCAGCTTCTGCAGGGGGAGGATATCGAGCCACCACTGCATGACGCGGTCGCTCTTGGAGAAGAAGCGGTGCCCGCCGATATCGATACGGTTGCCTTTGTGGTTGACGGTGCGGGAAATACCACCCGGTTGTGCATCCTGTTCGAGCACAATGGGCCGGATACCCGCCCTGGTGATCAGCTCATAAGCCGCCGTGAGCCCCGCCGGCCCCGCCCCGATGATGACCGCAGTCCTTTCCCGCTTTACCGGCTTATTCATGCCATACTGCTGTCTAATGCCCGACAAAAATAACATTCACGGGGAATCAGCAGGGGATCAGATACAACATAATGCAGGATCCCTGGCAACCGGATCAGGATCATCCGGCTTGTGTGCAAGGGCTGCGTTTAAGTCATATTTGTTTGGCCTGACGTTCATTAATATCACTTTTTTATGAGCAAAGTTAATAAACTTTGGGTTGTAATCAAACCCAACAAAAATTCAGAGTTAATTGATATTCTGTTTCATGCAGATATGAAAAGGATGCAATTACAGTTCAATGGCGGTTTGACAAGTAAAGAAATAATTGGTATCTTTACAACAAAAAATGAAGCTGAAAAAGTTGCAAAAATGGCTTTATTAAAAGCAGGAGCAATTACAAAGTTTTAATCATTAGTAGGTATACGACCTGTTTTAAATAATTTTTATATGGGAAAACATTTAAAATTAGTTTCGACAGAATATCTACAAGAATATTCAAATAAAGTAAAAATTAACTGGTTGGATGTATTTAATAAATTAAAAGCCAAAACTCATTTCACGCTTGAGGATTTTGAATATTATATTATATCATCATCTCTTTATTCTTCAAAAATTGAAGGTAATACACTTGATGCTAATAGCTTTTTTAGAAATCGCGGAAAGAAAACATCTCCAAAGAAAAAAGAAGTTCAAGAAATTGAAACACTAATGGAAGCATATAAATTTGCATCCGAAAACAAACTAAATCGAACAAACTTTTTTAAAACTCATGCTATTTTATCAAAAACATTACTCCCTGCTAAGGAAAGAGGTGTTTTAAGAAAAGAACAAGTTGGAGTAAGGGATTCAAAAACATTAAAGCCCGTATATTTAGCAGTAGAACCACAATTTTTAAAAGAAGAATTTAGCAAACTATTTGATGATATTGATGAATTATTAAAAAGAGATTTAAGTCATAAGGAAATCTTTTATTTTGCTTCAATGATTCATATTTGGTTGGCTAAAATACATCCTTTCAGCGATGGTAATGGACGGTCTGCAAGATTATTAGAAAAATGGTTTTTAGTATCTAAACTTGGAATGTCTGCGTGGTCAATTAACTCCGAAAAGTATTATTGGGATAATCGCCCTGATTATTATCAAAATATTGCGCTTGGGTATAACTATTATGTTCTTTATTGGAACAGATGTATTCCGTTTTTATTAATGTTGCCAAAAGCTATGCAGTTGTCTTAATACGTTTGCCCATAACGATATAATGTAAGGCTCGTTTTAATGGGCTTTACATAATGTTAAAAACAGTTTATCTCTTGATAATTTTTGTTGTCAATACTTCGTTATCTGTTTGAATGCTGACAATGTAAATTCCACTTTCAAAATTTGATAAATCTATGGTTTCCTTTTGTTGTAATTCTGTTTTTTCAATTACCTGTTTCCCTGCTATATTTAAAATTACTAATCTTTTAATGTTGTTGTTTGAATACTCAAGAATAAATTTTTCGGTTGTAGGATTAGGATGAATGGAGATTCCATATTTTGATTTTTCAGAAATATTTGCATATGGACTTTGGAAGACACGCACATGTCCAGCATCATATCCATTTCCGGTATTCCATGGTGCTCCTATTGCTATAATTGAACCATTGGAACTTAAACTTACTGATGTTCCAGAATGGTCATCAAATGCTTCCCCGTCAATATCCATCCCGATCTTTGTCCATGTCCCGTTTTGGTTTTCAAAGATACGAACATGGCCGACAGGATAATTATTGTTTCCATAATTATATGGAGCACCAATTGCTACAATTGATCCTTGATAACTTAAACTTACTGAAGTACCGGACTTGTCATATTCAGCTTCACCATCAATATTTTGCCCGATTTGTGTCCATGTTCCACTTTGGTTTTCAAAGATACGAACATAGTTATTTGAACCACCAAGTAAAGCTCCTGGAGCCCCTACTGCTAAGGTTAAGCCATTAGAACTTAAACTCACGGAGTAGCCGAAACAGTCACCCGGAATTTCCCCTTCAATATTTTGCCCGATTTGTGTCCATGTTCCACTTTGGTTTTCAAAGACACGAACAGAGCCTGCAAACTGATTATTCCATAGAATTCTCGGTGCTCCAACAGCTACAACTGAGCCTTCAGAACTTATATCAACCGACCAGCCAGAAAAGTCATCTACATTTCCACCGTCAATATCCTGCCCGATCTGTGTCCATGTTCCGTTCTGATTTTCATATATACGCACATGACCGCCAAACTGGTAAGTGACTATTCCGGCCCAATCAGCGCCACCCATTCCGGAGGAATCAGCGCCATTGATTCCGGCGCAAACGGCGCCACCCTGTGGAGGC
>JAFGHD010000025.1 GCA_016939365.1 Bacteroidales bacterium
CCGCTGTCAGAAGGAGTGTACATCCTGGCCGGTCAGTCAATGAACAAATATTGTGAGTTTATAGTTGATGAAGTGCAGGAGTTCACTTTCAGCTGCGATTTTCATGACATTACAGGAACCCTTGAATTCAGTGGGTCGGAAATCAACAATCTGTTTTACCGGCACATCCGGATACAGGCAGAGGTGGTGCCCCGGATGGAGCGGTTGAGATCGGTTTTATCGAGGGTGCGCCAACAGGACTCGATATCCATGATCAATGACAGCATTGCTTTGCTCGATCAACAATCCAAAGGATTCAAGGAGTATATAGCGGGGAAAGTCCCCGGCTCGCTCCTTTACTCCATGCTTTTTGCCATGACTGAAGTGGAGATACCCCATACCCTGGAAGGGAAAGCAGCTTATCATTATTACAGGGATCATTACTGGGATCATTTTGATCTCTGTGATGACCGTTTGGTGCGAACGCCAATATTCCATAAAAAACTCGAAAAGTTTTTCAGCAATGTGATTGTGCAGCATCCAGACACCCTGAAATCTGAAGCGGATTGGCTTATCAGCCAGATGAACCCGTCAGGTGATCTTTTCAAATTCACGGTCTGGTATCTGACATTCAAGTACGAAACCTCCAGGATCATGGGTTTCGACGAGATATTTGTCCATATGGTGGATAGGTATTATGCGACTGGCAAGGCCTTCTGGGCAGACTCGCTGACCATCAGAAACATAATCAAACGAGCGGATGAACTCCGGCCGGTATTGCTGGGCAATAAGGCCCCGGAACTCATCCTCATGGATACATCCCGTCAGTTCATTTCTCTGCATGGGCTGGAGGCTGAATACACATTGGTTCTTTTCTATGAATGCGACTGCGGCCATTGCAGGAAGGAGATCGGTGAACTCAAGGAGTGGTATCTGGACAACCATCATGGACTCGAAGTTTATGCTGTATGTACTGATACATCAATGGCGGATTGGAAATCCCTGATCATCCAGCAGGATTTGAAATGGCTGAATGTCAATGCCACCCGGAGTATCACCCCAGCCTATTTCAGACTGTATCCCATCCCGGCAACTCCGGCGCTGTTCCTGCTCAACAGGGATAAGGAAATCATTGCGAAAAGGTTGCGGACGGAACAGCTCCGACCTTTTCTTGATGAGTATGTGTCCGGAAGAAAAAAGGAAGCGGGTGAAAATTGAATCCGGGCAAACCAAAACAGGAAAATTGCCGTATACAGTGGCAAAATATTGTATATTTGGTTCGTCTAATTTAGGGAAGTGGAATGAGTTTTAACATGAAGGATGGCCGAAACCGGACGATTCTTCTATGCCTGTCGACGGTGTTTTTGTGGATTGCTTTGGGCACAGACCTCAGGGCACAATGTCCCATCAATCCTGATTTCACATATGATCAGTACTGTGACAGTCTGAAATTCTATGATGCCTCAGTATTGACAGGCGGTGGAGATATAGAGAGCTGGTTCTGGAATTTCGGGGACGGAGGGACCTCATCAAACCAGAATCCGTTACATGAATATGGTATGTCCGGTGATTACAACGTCACACTCACGGTTACGCATACTTCGGGCTGTGATACTTCCGTTGTAAAGACCGTAATGATTCATTTTCCGGAGGCCATTTTCAGCATGGTAAAGGCCTGTCCCGGACTGCCGACCGTGTTCACCGACCTGTCAGTACCCAACGCCACCTCCATTACGGACTGGTTGTGGGATTTTGGGGACGGCAATTCATCCGTCCAGCAAAACCCGGCCTATGCATATTCTGCAACGGGTATATATGATGTCGTTTTAACAGTGACCAATGACCTGGGTTGTGAGGACGACACTACAGAAATCCTTTTACTGGGGCCCTTGGCCGGTTTTTATGCCGATACGGTTTGCTATGGCACTTCGACTCAGTTCACAGATACCTCTTCTTCTCTGGGTGATCCGATCGTTGCCTGGGACTGGGATTTCGGAGACGGAGGAACATCTTCGGTAAAAAATCCCTTTCATGAGTTTGCCTCACCGGGCATACAGTCAGTCAAGCTGGTGGTTACGAACAATATCGGATGCCTTGATTCGGTTGTTCAGGATGTGCGGGTAGATTCGCTGCCGGTGCCCTTGTTCACCCATACTCCGGCATGCCTGGGAACCGAAGTCTGCTTTTTCGACGAATCCATTCCCAATTCCGACAGCATCCTCAACTGGATATGGACGATTGATTTCTCCACAACAATCACAGGTGAAGACACCATATGCTGGTTGTTCACCGATCCGGGTGATCACGCAATCTGGCTGACGGTCATTAACTCAAACGGATGCTCGGCGACTTTGATGGATACGGTCTATGTCGCAGAAACACCGGTGGCCTCTTTCACTGCCGACGAAATATGTTTCGGCAACCTGACAACCTTCAGCAATACCACGCAGACACAGGGCGTTGAGACCAACTGGCTTTGGAATTTTGATGATCCCCCGTCAGGAGGTGCCAATACTTCATCTCTTGAAAACCCAACTCATTTGTTTACAGGACCAGGATCATTCAATGTGAAGCTGGTGGCTGAAAACATATACGGATGTGCGGATTCTGTATTGAATTTGGTCATGGTGGACTCTCTGCCTGAGGCAAGTTTTTCGTTTCCGGGTGTTGCGGTGGGCGTTCAGGTTACATTCACCGATCTCTCTGTCCCTCATGGATCACCCATCATCACAAGGTACTGGGATTTTGGTGACGGAACCACAGTAACCAATCCTAACCCCGTTGTCCATACCTACCAGAATACCGGAGACTTCGATGTTTTACTGGCGGTTTGTGATGCGAACGGGTGCTGTGATACCTTGATACAGACCGTAACCGTCGTTGGACTCCCATTTGCCGATTTCTCATTTTCCGTGGAGCTGCTGACGGCAGATTTTAACGATGAATCGCAGCCCATATTGCCAACCATTCCCATTGTGTCATGGTTTTGGGACTTCGGAATATCTTCTCTTACGACAGACACTTCAACCTTGCAGAATCCAAGCTTCCTGTATCCTCTGACAGGCACCTACCAGGTTTTCCTGCAGATAACCGATATCAATGGAGGGCAGGATGATACAACCATGAGCGTCTATGTCGGTGAAGCCCTGTTTGCTGTTTTCGATTCCGATGATGTATGTTTTGGCGACAGCACTACCTTTTATGATTATTCAACGGGCTCTGCTCTTGCAGATATCGACCATTGGGAATGGAACTTCGGGGATGGCAACACCTTAACCTATGTGGAGCATGTACCGTTTGTCAGACACTTGTATGAAGAAGCGGGGGTTTACAAGGCACAGCTTGTGATCCGTTCCGATCAGGGCAGTCAGGTCTTTACTGATACAGCGTCCAGTTATGTATGGGTCAACCGTAATCCTATTGTTGCCTTTGATTCGACAGGTGTTTGCTTAGGAGATCCGACATTTTTCGTAGATCAGTCTGACCCCAATGGCACTCTCATTACCAACTGGCTCTGGAATTTCGGTGACGGATCCACATCCACACAAAAGGATCCTGTGCATTATTTCACTCAACTGGGTGTTTATAATGTCACCCTGAAGATCACCAACGAACATGGATGTACCGACAGTACCATGCAACATTCATACGTTAACCTGGCTCCCAACCCCCGGTTTGAATACCTTGACAACTGTGTAAGTCAGCCTACCTATTTCTTTGCTTATTTCGACAGCCTCACCACTACAGTCACAGAGTGGAAGTGGTATTTCATGTATCCCGACACCAGTGCAGTCTCAGATGAGCAAAACCCCGTTTTCTATTACCCCCTGGTAGGTTCCTTTGAAGTCATTCTGCATGCCTCTGCCTACGGCTGTGAACAGGACACATCCGACCGCATTTTTATTTACCCCATTCCATACAGTGATTTCGAAATCATGCCCAATTACGAAGGGGTTCAGGGTAAGACTTTTTTTGAGAATCAATCCATTTATGCCTCTGATTTCTTCTGGGACTTTGGGAATGGCAACTATTCCGAAGAGATGAATCCTACGGAAGTGTATGAAGAAGACAGCACCTATATCATTACGATGATCGCCTATAATGAATATGGCTGTACGGATACAAGCATGCAGGAGCTGGAGGTCTATTTCAAAGGATTGCACATACCGACCGCTTTTTCGCCCAACAATCCCAATTCGGAGGTGGCCCTTTTTACACCCAAGGGAATCAACCTGAAAGAATACCATATTCAGGTATATGATCTTCGCAGCAACCTGTTATGGGAATCTGAAGAGATTGATGAATACGGGAGGCCAGTCGAAAGCTGGGACGGGTATTTTGAAGGCAGGTTGATGCCCCAGGGCACCTATATCTGGAAGGCCAGGGCCGTTTTTCGTGATAATACATACTGGGAGGGAACCAACCAGCAAAGCGAGAAATATGTTACGCAGGGAACTGTTACCCTGATCAGGTAACCCTCTTATTATTCCGGTTTATATTCATATGCCCCCAGGTCCGGCCCTTGATCACTGATCCGGTTGTTACCTTTCAGATCAAAGACAACAGGGATGGGAGAACCGGTTATCACCTGCAGGTCACCTGCATCGATCACCGGGGAAAGCGTATCCGGCTCCAGCTTGTTCGTGTAGGGATCCAGGAACAGTGGATCCTGATTCCTGAGGCAGTTGATAAAATGTTGCTGATCATTCATCTCCATGGTGGTTTTCAGGAGGCAGTGGTCAAAACGGTAGTTGAATCCGACGGCCGGATCCTTAGCCAGGAGAATCTCTTCTTCGAGATTTCCGAAAAAAATGCAGTTGCCGAAATAGGCATTTTCCAGTGATCCAAGATAGGTAACGGGATTCCCCCCTGCATCCTCAATGACGATATAATTGCTGAGGGTGAACATGGGATTTTGCCTGATGGAGAAGTTCCAGAAATTCGCAACAGTGCAGTGCCTGAAATCATAATATCCTCCGGTGGAGAGAAACAGTGTGTTTTCTGCACAATTGAAGAACACACAGTTGCCGGCTTCCACGCGGTAAGCGATGGTGAAAAGCCCCCAGCGGCTCATGTTGCGGATAACGGTGTTTTCAAGCCTGAGGGAAACCGGAAGGGTATTATCCGGACTGATCACCTCAGCCTGGATACCTATGAATCCATTCTTTACAATTGCATTCTGAAAACTATTCTCACCCCCTTCATTGATCCATATCCTGTCCCATTGTCCCGGCAATTCCTTGTATTCCATCTCAAGCCTGTCTCCCTGGAAGATCACCGGCTCTTCCAAGGTTCCTGATACCACGAGTGTTCCACCACGATACACCCACAAACCTGAATTGTGGTGGAAATGCACGTTTACACCGCTTTCGATAATGAGTGATCCTGCTGAATCGACAACTCCGTAGCCGTATATCACATAGGGTTTGTCGTTGATCCAGGTGACACTTTCATTTTCATTGGCAATGATGGAATAGGGGAACCTGAAACCGGGCAGCATACTGGTACCAATGAAATAATGGGCATCCTGACCCCATGCAACAAGATCGATGTCCTGAACGTTACCATTGGTTTCAAACAGGAGTGAATCCTTCACAATCAGAGGATTGTCTTGTTGAAGAGGATCAACAGTCACACGGATGAAAATAAAAATACTGTCACGGGCTTCGATTTCGATATCCGTCAGCACTGTGGCAGCCGCTCCGTCGATATTCACACGGTAGGGGGATTGCACTCCACCGGCCAGGAAAATCCTTGAAACCTTCAGCTTTTTGTCATGGGTGTTGAATACCTTCAATATCCGGGTAGTGGATCCAATGGTTGTGAAAAGGGTATCGAAAATGACGGTATCAGCGGAGAACATCAACATGTATCCCGGACCTTCAGCAACCGGATCATCCCTGCGGCAGGAGAGGGAAGTGAATATCCAGGCCAGTAGCAGGATGAAAACGAGCTTCCAATACTTCGGATTTACTCTCACGGAAAATGATTTTGCCTTGCAAAGATAGTGCCTCAAAGGAAAGATTGCGGATAAACTATTTGTTTTATTGCATCCCTTCCATGCCTGGCATTAACAACGCGGGTGCCGGGTATGCGGTAGTGCCCTCATACCTGTGAACTGATCTGATCATCCTGGTGTCTTTACTTCGATCATGTATTGAGTGGAATAAAATTCAACTTGTATATTTGTATTCCTGAATGAGGTTTGACAAGCAGGTTTTTGAATGAGAACTACGGGATTTGCAATATGTGCGTTGAGTGTCATTCCGGTTCGCCGGGAGCCTTCCCACCTGGCGGAGATGACTACCCAGATGCTTTTTGGAGATATGGCTGTGATCCTTGCGACAGAGCCACCTTGGGCTCATATCAGGATCGTTCATGACCAATATGAAGGCTGGGCGGAATTGCGCCAGCTTACCGTCCTGACCGAGGAACAATTCAAGTCCCTGAACAGGATTCCCTGCCGTTTTACCCTGGAATTGGTACAACTGATGACCTGTAGGAATGAAAATCTGTATTTACCTGTCCTCTTGGGTAGTGCTATCCGGCAATTGGATTCGCAGCCGATGTTATATGGAGATCGGGAATATTATTACGAAGGAGATATGACAACACCCGGCGAACCCCCGCGCCGAAAACAAGTCATCGAAAACGCAATGGTTCTCCTTGGCGCACCATATCTTTGGGGAGGGAGAACGCCTTTCGGGATTGACTGTTCGGGGCTCGTGCAGCTGGTTTACCGGATCAGCGGTATTGACCTGCCAAGGGATGCCTCCATGCAGGTACATCATGGCGAAACGGTCAGTTTTCTTACGGAAGCGGAACCTGGCGATATCCTGTTTTTTGAAAATGAGGAGGGGGAAATCGTACACACAGGTATATTGCTGAATTCCAGGGACATCATCCATGCATCAGGGAAGGTCAGAATCGATCAGGTGGACCATGAGGGGATTTTTGATACCCGGATCAAACGTTATACCCACAGGTTGCGCGTAATCAAGCGTATTCTCTGAATCTCCCCGGTGCAAGCCCTTGATCAGCCGGTAAAAGTAAGCGGCAGGATGGCTTCATTGCAATTCCCACGGTTCAGTTCTCCGGCTTCAATCCATACAAAGAATGAATGTGCGGATTTCCGGCTATGTCCTTGCGTATCTGGATGTGTGCCATGATCTCCTCTGTCACCGGAGTCGTCAATGATGACGGGTAGTGGAAAACCTGTAGTATATCAGCCCTTCATCCGGCTCATTTTCCAGTCCTGCTTTTTTTTTAACGATCTCGATCTGTTGGTCAACGGTCCTTACCGAGGATATCCCCGGAAGCAAAACTGCCCGTCTTCCGAATTTGTCGGAGACAATGACTCCGTACCTCTCCGGATCAAGCTGATCGGGGCCGTCAATTCTTTCAGGCTCCGAGAGCAGATCCACCGATATGGTAATCTCATTCAACTCGGATGGGACGAGCGGATCAAAACGGGCATCGTGAAAGGCAGCTGAGACAGCATTCTTCCTGATCCCGTCGTAAAGATGATCCCGATGGGGTTCAATGGTTCCGATGCAACCTCTCAGGCTTCCGTCTTTCCTGTGAATGCTGACAAAACACCCACATTTCATCTTCCGGATACTGTCAATCTCTTCCGTCAGGTTTTGAGGTACTGACCATTTAAGGCCAAGATATTCCATGATCGCTTCCAGGGCAATTGCGGTGTATGCCGAATCAGTTGAATAGAGCATTTGACGGATCGGATAATGCCTTATTTCATCAAGTCCTCTGTCTTTTCAAGGCCGTATTTGCTGTATATGTATTTCTTATGACTGGTTTTTTCTCCGTTCTCATCGTATTCGATATAGGTCTCGGAAAGCATTTCATTTTTCTCATTGGGCTCAAAAATGATCCTGCTCTTCACCACACCGTTATCATAATATCCCAGGTCTTCCACCATCTGGCCTCTTTCGTTGTAGGAAAATGTGTTTCGGGACTTTCTGACAAGCTCATTGTCAGGGCCATAGGATTCAAACCGCTGTTCCGTTTTCTGATTTTTCTCGTTGTAGGAATAGAAGTTCACATTTCTGAACAACAGATCCCCTGTTGGTTTGAAGGATTCCTTAATCTCCTTGACCACATTGTTCCGGTCGTCGTATGTATAGAAGTATTTTTCACGCGACCGCAGTGTTTGATATCCCCGGCGGTAGGATGCCGAGTGGCGCTCAATGATCCTGCCCAGGCTGTCATACACAAGCTGTGGCTGCTCTTTTTCCACGACAGGGTCTTTCATTGTTTTTTCCTTGCTCTTGCTACATTGCGAGCATGAAACGCAGCACAGGGCAATGATCAGGATCATCCATGCAAGGATCACCATTGTACCTGTTTTTACCCGGTTCATTGAATTCATAGCTTTCGTCATGATTGGTTCCACTTGTATACTTGAGGATTTACGAATCGATCAGGCCCCTTCCGGATTTCTTGATTTGACCAACGGCTTTTAAATCAGCAATGAGCTTGTCCAGGATGCCGTTCACAAATACCTTGCTCTTGGGAGTACTGTATATTTTGGATATTTCTATATATTCATTGAGGGATACCTTGATGGGAATGGACTGGAATTCAAGAAATTCTGCCAAAGCCATCTTCAGAATGATCATATCCATTGCAGCCACTCTCTCCAACTCCCAGTGTTCCAGCTTTACCCGGATCAACTCTTCGTATTCATGACTGTGGATAATGGACTTAAGGAACAAATTTACGAAAAACCGGTGGTCCTCTCCCTTACCGTTCTCCACATTATCTTTGAGGAGGGGGGGAAGGTGGTGGTCTTCATCCCAATCCTCGCTGAATTCCTTAAACAGTTTAATCAGCAGCAGATTTGCCGTGAAAAAATCATCTGACCAATAAATGTGACGTTCTTCATAGAAAGAGTGAAGCGCCTCGGATTTCATCAGGTGTTTTCTGACCAGCAGGTTTATGAATTCCTTATCTTCCTGATACGATCCTTCAGGTGAATTCACATAGGCTTTATAATCGCTGCTCTCCCTGATCTGCTGGTATAGCTTGCCTATCAACGTCATTTCTCCTGTCCATGACACATTGAATTTGCCAAGCCCGTGGATATAATCCCTGTTGCATGCCAGCTGGGCGATAAAACGGTTATTGATGAATTTGGTATTGGGATGCAGGTCTTCCTCGGAAGGGATGAACTTTTTTTTCCCTTCTTCGATTCTTCTTTTTGCGAAATCAACGATCTCGGGGATCAGCGACAACTGGTAGAAAAAAAGTTCATGCAGCTTGGTAAGGGATCTCAGGAGTTCCTTTTCCGCCAGGTCCAAGCGGTCATTGCCTGAGATAAAAAAGCTGTATAATGCCTGTAATACCTTAACTCTGAGGTGCCTTCTGCTCAGCATCCTATTTCAAAGAATTTATGCAAATATAGGGATTTTGGACAGATGCAAAAATGCCGGCAAATATTGCATTTGAGGGAAATTAATTATACTTTTAAATTCTCCAGATTTTAAACGATCAAGTCACCATGAAAAAGTCAGTCTTTAACCTTACAGATGCGTTTCTGGTTTTGATGATTGTTTTTCAATCTTCAGGTCAGAATATTTCCGTTTCGGAAGACAGCAGCCATGTGGCTGATCCATCAGCCATATTGGATGTTCACTCAACTTCCAAAGGATTGCTGATTCCGCGGATGACAGAATTGGAAAGGGATGCCATTCAGGTGCCGGCTACAGGCCTGCTGATTTTTCAGACGGATGGCATTCCCGGATTATATTTAAACGAGGGAGATGCGAATAATCCCTCATGGATCAGTCTGGTGAGTTATTCCGGGCAGGTCTGGCAAAGAGATACCCTGCGTCGGCATGTTTTTCTCCCTGATGCTTCTGACAGTGTAGGTGTGGGTATCCGGCATCCTGAGGAAAAGCTGGAGATCAACGGACATCTGGTCATTGACACATTGGATCCCTTCCTGCGTTTCAATCAGGATAGTTTTCCAGCCGGCAGGATACGGTATTATTTGCCTCCCGATAACGGTTATCTGCATTTTCAGTCATGGGACATGAATAATTTCGAAGCTACAGGCATCGTGTTACGATCACCTTTCCAGCGGGTCGGTATCGGTACCCTTGATCCTGCGACCAGGCTGGATGTGGCGGGTACGGTGAAAATGACCGGATTTCTGATGCCAGGCGGCGCCGGAGAAGGAAATGTGCTCACATCAGATCAGGACGGATACGGCACATGGACATCGCCACCCATCAAAGGATCAGGATCGGCAGAATATATACCCAAGTTCAACGAGCCAAGAAATCTGGTCAACTCCTCACTCCGTGAGATCATTTACACGCAATCCCAGGATCCACAGATTCCCCCTGATTCTTCCGCTGTGCATTTATTCCTGTACAGGCCTGAAATCTGGTCATCTACGCTGGGCCTTTCCAATGATTCTGCAGGTGCCGTCCCGGGTAGCGGGCTGGAGCTGGGTTTCGGTTTGAAATCAGGAATAAGGGATGCCTATCTGCTGAATATGGCATGTGGAAACCTTCACCTGGGCACAGACAGCATTAACAGGATACGGATCGACACTGCGGCATACATCAGTTTTAAAGGCGATCTGGTACTTGATTCGGCAGATGCATGCGTTATGTGGGTAGATACCTTTTTCATTGAACCGCCTCAGGAAAGAACCTTTGCCGAGGCAAGGCTGGTGAAGGAACTGGGAAATTATCCTTATGAGACGGACCGGTACTTCCACCTTCATTCCTGGACCGAAAACTATCAGGAATTTTATGACACAGGAATAATCCTCAGGCCACCATTCAACTTTGTCGGCCTGGGTACGAAGTGGCCCGAAAAGAAACTGGAAATCGAAGGGAACATGATGCTGGACACGGT
The DNA here is from genome assembly GCA_016939365.1 of Bacteroidales bacterium. Taxonomy (GTDB): domain Bacteria; phylum Bacteroidota; class Bacteroidia; order Bacteroidales; family JAFGHD01; genus JAFGHD01. The sequence goes on from JAFGHD010000025.1 coordinate 10,870, forward strand.
GAATGCTGCCATTTTTTTCGCAGACCGGAATTTCCCTCAGGGATATCCTGACGACATCGCACGAATCGCCTACGAGAGAAATCCTCCAAATACCCCATTCAAAATACTTCATCTCCAGGCATGGGACGGTTTCAATATGGAGGAGCCCGGGCTGGTTGTCAAATCGGACAACGAATATACAGGTGTTGGATTGCTGAATCCACTAGCCAGACTGCATGTCTTTCAGGATGATTTTGATGACGCCTTCAGGGTGGATGATGAGTATTCGGATGACACACCTTTTGTTATCGATAGGGAAGGCGACGTACATCTGGGAGGTGATGTTTACAGTGATCATGACCTGACTATTGATGCAGGGAACAGGAAAATCACGATCCTCAGCGGGAATTCCAAAATCATACTTGAGAATGGGAACATTACCATTGAATCGTCACACAACCTGAATATACATGCCGGAAATAATATTGTGGTGGATGCAGGAGGCAGTATTCAGTTCTCTGCAGATATGGATCTGGATCTCCAGGCCGGCAATCAATGCCGGACCTCAGCAGGGATAAAGATAAAGCACAATGTCTCCAATTCATCTGTGCTCATAGATGCGGTAAAAGTGGCCATGCAGGGATCTCCATATGTGCACCTGAATGGGCCTGGAAGGATGGTTTCGGGAATGAACCATCTGGTCAGTTCCCCTGCTGGGGGAGGATTAGGCCCCATTATACAGGGTAATCCTTTTGTACTTATGGGCCTTGATACAGAAGGGGACAAGGATCAGAATGATCCCGAAAGATAATAATATAGATGCCTCAAATTATTCTAGTGCTGTCACCTCGAGAAACAGAATTCACCCAGCGGGCAGGTACTCCCTGTTGATGCGGCTCATACTGCGGTAAAGGTTATGCCGTGCCAGCCTGTGACTTTTGAGCAGCTCATCGAGGACAGGCCGGATAGTGTCCTTTCTCACATTGCCCTCATAGGGACAGAGTAAGGGTGAATAAGGCAGCCCCAGGGTGTCGGCATACCTTTGCACCTCATGTGCCGAAAGCAGTGCCAACGGTCTGATCAGTTCCAGTGTACCGCCGAACATGACCAGCCGGGGCGGCATGGTGCTGAACTCCCCGTGATAGACCATATTGATCAGCAAGGTCTCCAGGATGTCGTCCATGTGGTGACCGAAAGCCGCTTTGTTGCAGCCCATGGACTTAGCCAGATTGAAGATCTCTTTTCTTCGCACAAAGAAACAGCGGAAACAGGATGGTGAACGATCCGGAGCCTCTTCATCTGAAAGACATGCTTCGATCTGTACCAATGGAACATTGAGGCTTTCACAGAAATCATCCAATCCGTGAGCCTGATGCCGGCGCAGCTCTTTTAATGCAACGTGCACCGCCGTGATCCGGAACGAGCCGGGAACCAGTCTCCGGTGATAGACGAGTGCTTCGAGCATCACCGCTGAATCCTTGCCGCCGGATAACGCTGCCATCACATGATCGCCGGGACTGATCATCCCGTAACGGTAAACGGCACGGGAAACCTTTTTGCGGGTCTTGACAATGAAACCTTTGCTGGTCAAATCGCAAAAAATAAGTTCAACTTAAACATGCAGTGTGCAGGATTATTGCATTCAGTCAGGAATGTCATCGGCGTTAAATTCCTGAAAATCCTTCAGATGAATCAGGTTCCAGTAAGTATTTTCCAGTCCACCGCCGGTGATGCGCCTGAAATGATATTTTGTGGACAAGGGAGTGATATCAGGATCGTTCAGATTTTCCGGGAAACGGGATCCATAACGGTTCAGTGCATTGAGGAAAAACCACCCCGCATCGAAACCGTCAAAGGCATAACCTGATACAATGGGCTCTGTATGATAGCGGTTCCTGAAAGCAGTGATAAATTTAAGGGTTTGCCTGGAAGAGTAATCCAAATAATAGTCACGGAGGAAATGAAAATTGAGATTCATCAGGTGATTCGCCTCGAGGTTGTCGAATCCCTGCCAGTCTGGCAATCCAAAAACGGTGATCTCATAACTTTTCCCTGTTTTGTTCAATTCCGAAAGTATCTGGTGAGCAAATACCCTTTCATCGGTAAGGACGATCACGATGTTGTCCCTGAGCCGTGAAAGGCTCACTTTCAGACCCGGCAGGCTGTCCCGGGTATATATGATCTCTTTGACGGAATTGCTGAAATAGGTGCTGTCTTTCAGACTCCGCTGAATCTGTTGCTTGCGTATTAGGGTATTTTCGGTATATAATGATGTATGGTTGTTTAAAACTGCGAACATCCGGTTGATGCGGTCATTTCCGATATAGATCCCTGCGGGGATTTTCCTGTTGATCTGGTTTTTGATATGGGAAGCCTCTTCAGCCCATTGGTAATTGTTGTGCCTGACAAGGAGAATATTGGAAGCTGGGTGATTGCGGCCTATGTGATCGGCAAGCATGGTGGTTCTGCTTTCCAGTGAGGGTTTCATTTTGATCACCTGTGGATTGTCTTGGATGATCTCTTCACGGAAAGAGAGGGGGTTGACTATCGGGATTTCGTACAGGCGGGAGAATCCCGCCACTTTGGCGAAGGGCCCGCTGTAGAAGGGTCCGATGATCAGATCCATACGCTGCAGCTCGGATCTTCCCAGCACCATTTCTGCTTTGCGTGTCTCCTGATCGATGTCATAGACAAAAAGGTTGATCTTCATTCCCATCCGGGCCAGCGAATCGGCAGCCAGCAGGAAGCCTTCATAAAACTGGATAAAGCGGAAAGGTTTGATATCGTCCAGATCTTCCTCGCTGATCTGTTCCACCAAAATGCTGTCCTTTTCATCAAGAAAAAGGGGCACCATCAGTGCAACGTTGAATATCACATCCCTGGTATCCGGGAACTCTGCAACACCTGTATCGCCGGTGCCGGGGGCGGGCTGCTCCTCGCCAGCGGTACTGTCAGGCGCGGTGGTTTCCCGGTTGACGGGGATCCGGATCACCTGCCCCCTGTCCACCTTCCTTGTGATATCCGGATTGAACGCCCTCAACTCCTCGGTTTCCAACTGGTATAGCTGTGCGATCTTCTCCACCTTCTGCTTTTCTTCTGAAGTATGTAGGATGAAATCACCAGTGGCCGGATCTGCCTTTACCCTGATCTGTTGTCCGGAATGGATGGCGTCGGCCAGACCGGGATTGATCGATTTCAGAGTGTCAACCGGCACACCGTAGCTCCGGGCAATCGAATATACCGTTTCCCCGTTGCTGACGGTATGCATGAGGGTTGTGGATTGCCCCTGTGATTCAGGGGGCTGATTCTCTTCCGGCGCTTCACCGGATCCGGGAATCAGAATATCCTGCCCGGCTTTCAGTCCTTCCCTGAGAAACGGGTTTGCATTGAGTATCTCCCCCGTGGTTACATTGTAAGTTCTGGCCAGGCCGTAGAGAGTCTCTCCGGATTTCACGGTATGGGAAATAAATCCGGTTTTGTCCGGGGGGATCAGGGGCTCATCCAGACGCGGAATCCTGAGAACCTCACCAATATGGAGACTTTCACCCATCACGGGATTCAATTGCCTGATACGGTCCATGGCAACGAGGTATCTTCGCGAAAGTCCGAACAGGGTTTCCCCGGGGCTGACGATATGATAATGAAATCTGGCCGTATCCAGTGCCTGACGTACCTCCGGAGCTGACGATTCAGATTCCCGGACTACCGGAATCTTGATCAGATCGCCCGGTTTGATGCCCTCCCTGGAGGATGGATTATAAAGAAACAGGGTGTTTACGTTAACGCCATACGTTCTGGCAAGGGAATAGAGCGTTTCTCCTTCCTTGACAAAATGGATGTAATACTCCTGACCATCCAGTATCTCAATAATCTCCGACTTTTCCGGTGCAACCTGTGTCAGTACGGGAAGGCAAAGCACCATGAATGAAGCCAGTAAAATGCCCCTCAGATGTCGGAAGTTTGTATGCTGCATATCAGGATGCCGGTTGTTTTATTATTCCCATTCGATCGTTGCCGGGGGCTTGGAGCTGATGTCATACACCACCCTGTTGACACCCTTGACCTGATTGATGATCTTGCTGGATATCCGGGCCAGGAAATCATAGGGAAGCTGTGACCAGTCTGCGGTCATCCCGTCCGTGGAATTCACCGCACGGAGTGCTACTACGTTCTCATATGTCCGTTCATCTCCCATAACACCGACGGTGTGGATGGGCAGCAGAATGCTCCCGGCCTGCCATACCTTGTCATAAAGGCCAGCCTCTTTCAATCCTTCAATATAGATGTGATCCACATCCTGAAGTATCCTCACCTTCTCTGCCGTTACTTCTCCCAGTATCCTGATGCCCAGGCCGGGGCCGGGGAATGGGTGCCTCCGGATGATGGCAGGCTCCATTTCCAGAAAAGCCCCTATTTTTCGTACCTCATCCTTAAACAACGTATTCAGGGGTTCCACTATTTTCAGTTTCATGAAATCCGGCAATCCACCTACGTTGTGATGGGACTTGATGGTGGAAGAAGGTCCCTTGACCGATTTCGATTCGATCACATCAGGATAGATGGTCCCCTGGGCGAGCCAGACAACGTCCCTGATCTGATGCGCCTCTTCGTCGAAAACCTCGATAAAAGTCCGTCCGATGGCCTTTCTTTTCTGTTCCGGTTCGCTGATCCCTTTCAACGAGCTGTAAAACCGATCCTTTGCATCCACGCCCTTTACGTTCAGCCCCATATGCTTGTAGGAATCCAGTACCGTTTCAAATTCATATTTCCTGAGCAGCCCGTTATCTACGAAGATGCAATGCAGGTTTTTGCCGATGGCGCGGTGGAGCAGTGCTGCCGTCACGGAAGAATCCACACCCCCGGAAAGGCCCAGCACCACCTTGTCATGGCCGAGCCTGTCAGACAACTCCCTGATGGTGGTCTCGACAAATGATGCCGGGGTCCAGCTCTGTGCACAGTGGCAGATATCCACCACGAAATTCCTGAGCAAAATGGTGCCCTCTTCCGTGTGATAGACTTCAGGGTGGAATTGGATACCAAAGGTATCCTGTTCTGCGATCTGGAATCCGGCCACCTTTACATCAGCCGTGCTTGCAATCGTCCTGAAATTTACCGGAAGCTCACGTATGGTATCCCCGTGCGACATCCATACCTGACAACCCTGGGTCATGCCGGTCAAAAGGGGATTGGCCCGGTCTATGAAGTCCAGGTGAGCCCTGCCGTATTCACGGATCGCTGAAGGCATGACATCACCTCCCATGCTCAGGGCAATATACTGTGCGCCATAACAGATGGAAAGAACCGGCACACGGCCCAGGATCCCGCTGAGGTCCGGAGCTGGTGATCCTGTATCTCGAACCGAATAGGGACTTCCTGACAATATCACCCCTTTGATGAAGGGAGATATGCCGGGATAATTATCAAAAGGATGTATTTCACAGTAAACGTTCAGTTCCCTTACCCGCCGTGCGATCAGCTGGGTGTACTGCGAACCGAAATCCAGTATCAGGATGACCTCTTCCATAGGGACACAAAATTAGGATCATCTGATGACCGGTACAAATCAAGATGTTAACATTTGACAAACACAGAAAAGCATTAGGGATCCGTGATCCTTTTTACCGGCTGGTAGGGTACACCCATCCTGCCGTACCTATAAATGACATTCCAGATCATTGGTTTGCGGTTGAAATAATTGACTTTCAGCCGTTTTATTTGTATTTTTATAGAATAACCAATACATTTCCTAATGAAAAAGATAGCATTGCTCTTTCTTTGCGGCCTGGGACTTGTTTCGCTTCATTCCCAGAACATCGCCGTAACCGACGACAGCACCTATACGGCTGATCAATCCGCCATGCTCGACATTAAGTCAAATAACAAAGGGATGCTGGTACCCCGGATGACCTTCAGCCAGCGGGAGGCTATTATATCTCCTGCCAAAGGGCTGCTGATATACCAGACAGATCAAACAGAAGGTTTCTATGTAAATCAGGGAACTCCTGCCGCTCCCAGCTGGACCGGATTGACTTCCGGGACGAACAACCTGTGGCGTCTTGATTCGATGGGCACAGCCACCATTCTGTCCGATCCCGATCAGAGGGTGGGGATCGGCACGTCAGACCCACAGGCCAGGCTATCTGCCAACGGGATGGTGCAATCCGTATCAGGCGGATTCAAGTTCCCTGATGGCACAGTGCAGACCACCGCTTCGGAAAATGCCCGTGAAGAGAGCGGTGCCGCTGAAGGCAGATGGTGGATCGCCATGGAATGCTCCGAATGCCCGGGCAGCTGGCAAATACAGGGATATGAGGGCTGCTCCCAGGTGTTCAAACTGGAATGGGGCCTCCAATGGCCATTTGACGGAGGTACAGGCCAGATAACAGGAAGCAGGGAGCTTCAAGCCCTGACCGTCACCAAAAACATTGACAAAGCGACCGTTTGTTATATCCAGAAATGCGACCAGGGATCCAATATCCCAAGTATTAAATTTAAATTCATCTGGTTTGATCCACCTACCGGGAATATCCAGGAATACTATAAAATTGAATTGACGAACTGCAGGGTGGTCGATCTCCATCATGATATCGTATACATGGGGAATGAAAGGCTGGCGCATATGGATGTCATTTCCATCTTGTACGAGGAAATCCTGTGGCAATGGATCCCGGATCAGATCATACACCAGACCACCTGGATACCGCCTCCCTGATCTGCTTCATTATCCTTAACGACAGGAAAATAATACCCTGACAAGCGGTCACCTTCCCTAACGGTTATCGTCAGTCATGGCCTGTATGAAGCTGCTTTCAGGATTGCGCCGCAATGTGCTAATTTTGCCTCCTTGAACATGCAGATCACAGACCTGAACCTGGATGAATTGCTGCTGCCCTTAGAAACAATGGCAGACTGCACCTGGTGCCCCCGGGAATGTCATGCCGACCGTTTCGGTGATCATTTAGGTTATTGCAACAGCGGTGCCGGCTTCAATATCTCCTCGATCTGCGTTCATCATGGGGAGGAGCCTGTGATCAGCGGCAACCGGGGCATCTGCAATATCTTTTTCTCTCATTGCAACATGCAGTGCATCTATTGCCAGAACTACCAGATCAGCCGGAATACACATTCCGAACAAGGTAGAATCATGACACTTGATGAGGTTCTTGCACAGTGTCTGAATATCCTGGATCAGGGTGCCGGGGCGGTGGGTTTCGTATCTCCCTCACATCATGTGCCTCATGTTATGGTAATCATCAGGGCACTGAGGCTGCTTGGGAGGAATCCTGTATTCGTCTATAACACCAATGCCTATGATAAGGTGGAGACGATCCGTCTGCTGGATGGCTGGATCGATGTGTATCTGCCCGATCTGAAATACATGATCCCGGGGCTGGCTGAAAGTCTTTCAGACACTCCCCATTATCCTGAAATTGCCGCTGCAGCCGTCAGGGAAATGTACCGTCAGAAAGGCTCCACCCTGATCACCAACCATGAAGGTTACGCCGCCAGTGGGCTGATCATCAGGCATCTGGTCCTGCCCGGCCAGATCGAAAACAGCCTGAATGTGCTCCGCTTCATCGCAGAAGAGGCCTCTGCGAAGGTAAATGTATCCCTGATGGCCCAGTATGGTCCCGTACGGGACACAGCGGATCATCCCTTCCTGGGAAGGACATTGCTGCCGGCGGAATACAGTGCTGTACTGAATGAAATGGAACGCCTGGGGCTTTACCGGGGCTGGATACAGGAGCTGTCGAGCAGCATGGAGTACCGTCCTGATTTCATGCGTGCCGATCCTTTTGTACCATAACACTCCGGATACCCGGGGTAGGCCGATATATCAATGATATGCAGAAAAGACACACCGACCGGCAGAAATACTTCAACGAGCAGGAGCTGACCACCTCCCGCTATGTGGTTCCCTTCATTGCAGGCATTAAAAAGATAGAACCGGATTGTTCCGTTCTGGAGATCGGCTGCGGTGAGGGAGGAAACATGAAACCCTTTCTGGATATGGGATGCAAGGTGACCGGTGTGGATCTGTCCGAAAGCAAGATCAACAACGCTCGGTTGTTCTTCAGCAATCACCCGAACCGCGACAGGCTTACCCTTCTCTCTTCTGATATTTTTGATGTGTCATCTGATCTCGGCAGGTTCGATATCCTGATGATGCGGGATGTGCTGGAACATATTCATGACCAGGGCCGTTTCCTGCATTTTATCAAGGGATTGATGAAGGAGGATTCTGTCCTGTTTGCAGGTTTTCCGCCATGGCAGAATCCTTTCGGTGGGCATCAGCAGATCTGCCGGAACCGTTTTCTTTCAAAAACCCCATACCTGCACCTTCTTCCGGGTGTTCTCTATAAGAGGATTCTCAGGTGGGGCGGCGAGCCGGTGAATCGCATCGAAAACCTGATGGAGGTAAGGGAAACCCGGATATCCATCGAACGGTTCCTGAGGATCGTGCGGAAAGAGCAATTCCGGATTGCCGGAATGATCCATTATCTCATCAATCCAAACTACGAGATCAAATTCGGTCTGAGTCCCCTGAAGGTTCATGGCTGGTTAACTGCTCTTCCATGGCTGAGAAACTTTTATACCACCACATGTTATTACCTGATCATGCCCCGGTGATGCACATCTGCCGGAATGCAAACCGGCATGTAATCCCGGTAAATGACCCGGCAATGATGCATCTGTATATCCTGCAAAAAAATCAACAAAAGAAGGATGAGCCATTCAGACAATTTGGGATCAATGATCTCCGGTGTTTTCCCCGCATGGGAAGAAATACCCGCTGTTCACCGCCAGGAGAGGCCCGTCGGACAGCGCGAATACCTGGTGGACGGCGAGATCCGTATCTGGGAAGGTAAAGTCCAGGAGGTACTCTCTCCGATATGGATCGGTGGCACCGGAGGATTTAGGCAACATGTCGTTGGGCATTACCCGCTTCTGACACGGAAGGAGGTTGATGAAATCCTTGATTCTGCGCAACGTGCATACGGAAATGGTTTCGGTCAGTGGCCGACCATGACGGTGCAATCCCGCATAGAGCATGTGGAGGATTTTCTCATGAGGATGACAGACAAACGCGATGAGGTGGTGAAGCTGCTGATGTGGGAGGTCGGGAAGACCCTTCAGGATTCGGAAAAGGAGTTTGACCGGACGGTGGGGTACATCCAGGACACCATCGGAGCTTTGAAGGAACTGGATATGAGGTCTTCCGGTATTGTGACTGACCAGGGCGTCATGGCCCAGATAAGGAGGGCACCGTTGGGAGTCGTACTTTGTATGGGGCCTTTCAATTATCCGCTGAATGAAACATTCACCACCCTCATTCCGGCATTGATCATGGGAAACGTAGTCATCTTCAAGCCGCCGAGGCTGGGTGTGCTGCTCCACAGGCCGCTTCTGGAAGCCTTCCGGGATGCATTCCCTCCAGGGGTGGTGAACACTGTTTACGGTGACGGCCAGGAGGTGATCGCCCCGATGATGCAATCCGGTAAGATCGATGTGCTGGCCTTTATCGGAAGCAGCCGTGTGGCCGACATCCTCAAGCATCAGCACCCAAGCCCCCACAGGCTGAGAAGCGTGCTTGGGCTCGAAGCGAAAAATGCAGGCATCATACTCGAAGATGCTGACATGGATCTCGCGGTTGACGAGGTCTTGACTGGTGCCCTCTCATTCAACGGGCAACGATGCACCGCCTTGAAGATCATTTTCGTACACCGGAAAGTAGCCGAGGGGTTCATCGGATCACTTTCGGGGAGAATATCAACCATTGCATGCGGAATGCCATGGGAAAAAGGGGTGATGATCACCCCGCTGCCCGAGCAGGGCAAACCGCGGTATTTGGGGGAACTGATCGATGATGCGGTTGTCCATGGGGCACGGGTGATCAATGAAGCAGGCGGAATCATAAACCGGTCGTTTTTCTTCCCGGCATTGCTCTATCCGGTAAATGACCGGATGCGGGTCTGGCATGAAGAGCAGTTCGGCCCTGTGATCCCCGTGGTGCCTTTTGATGATCTGGATACTCCGCTAAGGTACATCAGTGAGTCAGACTTCGGTCAGCAGGCAAGCATCTTCGGCAGGGATGCAGGACGTATCGCACAGCTCATCGATCCCCTGGTCAACCACCTGTGCCGCATCAACCTGAACAGCCAATGCCAGCGTGGCCCCGATACGTTCCCGTTCACCGGACGTAAGAACTCAGCCGAGGGAACCCTTTCCGTCACAGATGCCCTGAGGGTATTCTCTATACGGACGCTCGTTGCCGCCAAATACAACACGCAGAACAGAGAACTGGTAAACCGGATACTCCAGGAGCATCAGTCCGCCTTCCTGAGAACCGGATATGTGCTCTGATCCCACATTTTGGATTTCACCTGATCGTGATGCAAAATAACAGAGTTACAGAAGGAATGTGGGACAGACAATATGGTGGTTGCAATCCCAGAATCAGGGATGAATGACGGTCAGCTTGACCGGCTCGAAGAAATCCGGGCCTTTCAGAATGATGAAATACAATCCCCGCGGCCAGCCGCTCACATCGATGTGAAAACCGGTTTCTTCATCTGGTACGCTGCCCCTGAAAAGGTTCTTCATCCCTGTATCAAATGCTTCCCAACTGAATCCGCAGTATGGCTTTCCGGCAGGCAGGCTGATTTCAACATTTCCGTCCGCAGGATTGGGAAAGATGCGGGCATTCCCTGCGGTCTCATTCCCCGGCAGGGATGAAATGCCATTGCTGAAGGTAACATCCATGCTGTCGGCATCCATATTGCCGTATTCATCCCATATCTCCACAAATATCCTGTAGATGCCGTCAGTATAGCTGGCTGTTGAAAAGGCAAGGTTTTTTTCATTCAGATCCAGGATGGTATCACCGTTGTTATTGGTCAGTATCTGGTAATAATTCCTGTCTTCGGACATCCATGGGGGAGAGGTCAGAATCCCGCCCTTTTTGTAAAGCAATGGCGCGTATTCTTCGTAATGGTAAGAGTCATAAAAGCTGTAAGGGTGATTCAACACCTGGCCGAGCGTCCTGTGCAGGATGGTGTCTCCGTCTGACGGGCGTGTGATCCAGTAATATGTTTTGAATGCGGGCTGTTCCCATTCCGATCCGGTGAAATAGTCGCTGGCTTTGACGAAAATATCGACATCCCCGTAAAGATCATCCGGGGCGAGGTACAGGTTGGACTCATTCTGGCAGAAGCCGAATTTGGAATAACTGAAGACCGGTTCGATCTGTGGAGGGATCAGGTCGGTGTTGGGAACCAGGGCAAGCAGCGGATTAAAGTTGATCCCCCATTCGTTGTCATCGAATGACCATACTGTGCCGATATCCCGTATCTCCACAAAATGGATATGGCCCCAGTCCCATGTCCATTCAATGATATCTCCCAGGTAATCATGCAGATGCACATAGTCGGCCACATCAAACTGAATGGTGGATTCAATAAGATGGGCATAAAGCCAGCCGTCGGAATATCCTGACACCTGCTCGGGGCTGATGGCAGTGCGCCAGTAGGAAGCACCGCCAATGGTCAGGACACATTTCACCCACCCTTCTTCCACGGCATACACCGGCTCCCCGATAGGGGTGATGATATCAAGCCCCTGATGCAGATAAGACCAGTCGGGGGAACCATCACCCATGTGCTGTTCATAATAGTTCCAGACCGTATGGGTGGTATCAAAAGGGACGAAGGGCCAGGGGATTTGTCCGCTTTTCAGCCGCTTTCCTGTTTCCTCGCGGGCCCTTAGCATATCTGGAAGAAGACGTATCTCTCCCGCTCCTTCTGAAATCAGTTCCCCGCCATAATCATATGATCTCCAGAAACCCTGGGAGATTCTGTCGTCACGGTAATGTATTCCTGCAACGTACCCATTCCTGACTTCCAGGACATCCCGGAATGAATGGTTTCCCTCCAGATGATCCTGAACCATGCAGGTTCCAAGTTCAGTATCGGCAATCCACAGATCATGCCTTGTGATCATTGCCAGATGTCTGCCGGTATTCGAAAAAGCCATTCCCCTGATGAAACCGGAAGGGAGTGCAGTCTCGGATATCTTCATGTTTTTCCGGAAGACGGTTACCGTACTTCCTGTGGATACAGCCAGCAGGCTACCATCATGTGAAAAAACCGCTCTGAAACCGCCAGAGGTTCTGTATTCCATGAGATTCTCGAGGTCAAGGACGTGAAGGCCTGAAATACCGCCCCACGCAAACGAATTGCCGTCCGGTGAAAAAAGAAACAGATCAGGGCTCTGTGCACTTCTTTCCGCATATCTCCCGCCATTTTCATCAAGAAAAACCAGCCTTGTCATATTCTGATGATGCATGGCCATGTTGAAAAACACCACCTTGCCGCTGTTTGACACCATAGCGTCCGCTCCGGGGGCTACAGGTAGAATATACTTCAACTGACCATCCCGAAATAGCTTGAAATCATTGAGTAATCTATCTTCATCTGTCGGGAATGCAGGTGTGAAGGTGCATGTATAGAGGCCATTTTCCGATACGATCCTCTGATATACTCCACAGGATTCCGGGACAATCATTCCATTGATGGCTATCCGCAGGTGCTTTGGCAGAAACGGATTCTGCTGGGCGAAGAGGGATGCAGTGGCCATCGCCGAAGCAAGTAGGAATGCTCCCAGGTAATGGTGGGTTTTCATGGCAATAAATTTGAGGATAAAATTTTTTGGTATGATCAATTTTTCAGGATGTCGTTTTACATTTGCATGAGGCAGCATGGAGCGTTTGCCCATATTCTGGGTTGCTAAATTACTGAATTTTCAGCCAGGCGGCTGTCAGACTCCATTCCGGGCAGATGCAATTGCTTGTCCAACAGCGTGATGCGCTCAACTGATGCACCTGGTGTGATTGACGGATTGAATATCCTTCCGGAGTGCCGGAAAGTCTGCCTGGAAAATGCCATTTTAAAGGACCAGAACCATGAACAGGTATTTGGGGGTCATTGGATTAGTCATATGGGCTGTTACAGGGGCACATGGCAATTGTCCCTTATCCCCGGACATTGATGGGACCAGTCCGAACCCTGATGACCCGATCAGTGTAATGCTTGACAGGGCTGAATCGTATGTCAGGGATGGCAGATATGATTCGGCTTTCTGTGTGGCCCGTCGGATGAAAGCCATGGAGCGACCAGAAGACAACCAGATTGCTGATATCCACAACCTGTTTATCCTGGGCATCATTAAGGCAGCGCAGTTTCAGTCCGATTCAGCCAGGATTTTGCTTGAGAAAGGGCTGGATCTTGTCAAAACCATTGAACCTGATTCTTCATTGCAATTGCTTACGATAAAGGGCAGGCTGCTTTTCAGGCTGGGTTACATGCATATGATCCATTCTGCCTCATATGAGCTGGTGCAGGATTATGTGATCCAGAGCCTGAAAATCGGTGAAAAAATCAAAGACAACAGGCATGTATTTGCATGCTACCGGATACTGGCATTTAACCAGCGCCTGGCAGGAAACACAAAAGAAGCGCTGGAATATGCCCATGAGGCACTCCTTCTGACCTCAGGTGTTTCCGTTGATACATCACAGCTCATTTCCGTGATCAATGAAATCGGAAACAATTACGGAATACTCAAGATGGAAGACAGCATGCGGTACTTTCAGGAAAAGGCTCTTAAAATGGCTCAGGAAATAAAGGATTCAAATGCCATTAACTATATCGTTCATGATATCGGTCATTACTTTTTGATGGAGGGCCAATATGATGCGGCCTTGAATTATCTTTTGGAAGCCCATCAGATCAGTAAAAAGAGAGGTCATTCCCGTGAGGAGGCTGTTTCGTCTTCCAACCTGGGACATTGTTACCTGGGTCTTGAAAATCTTCCGATGTCGATATTTTATTTTACATATGCCCTTGATGTGGCTGCAAAAAACAATCTCCGGAGTGAAGAGTTGAACGCACTCGAAGGACTTGCAGAAGCATTCTGGCGATCAGGGCAAACCCGAAAAGCTTATATTTATCTCCGAAAACACAATATCCTCAGCGATTCTCTTTTTAATTCCGAGAAATCGAAGCTTCTGGATGAAATCCAGGTGCAGTACAAAACTGAAAAGAAACAGCGGGAAAACGATATTCTGAAGTACGACATCGCCATGAAAGAGCTCAGCCTCAGGCATGCGAAAAGGACCCGGAATTTCATTATCTGGATATTTGGTACTGTCGTACTTTTTATTGGTTTGATGACCGTTGTCCTGCTGATCAGGAATAAGGAGAAAGTCAGGGCGAACCGTTTGCTTGCACAGCAGAATGAAGAGATCATCAGTCAACGTGACCGTCTCAGCCACTTACTGGAGGCTCTCAGGAACAATGAAGCGGCACTCCTTGAATCCAATGCAACCAAGGACAAGTTTTTTTCCATCATTGCGCATGATTTGAAAAATCCTGTGGCCGCAATGGCTGGATTGACAGATTTCATGTCGGCGCATTTCTCGGGGATGAGTGAGAGCGATCGGATGGCTTTTTTTTCGCGGATCAACGCCTCAGCAGCTAGTCTTTCCCGCCTGGTGGAGAACCTCCTCCAATGGTCCCGCACACAAAATAATAAAGTAACAATCCATCCGGAAGATTTATCAGTCAGGGATCTGGTGGATTCAGTTACAGGGACTTTATCAGCAATGGCCGACAGGAAGCAAATCAGGATTGTCACAGTACCCCCAGGTGCATTGATGGTAAGGTCTGACAGGGACATGGCGGAGTTCATTCTCCGTAATCTAGTGTCCAATGCCATTAAATTCAGTCATCCGGGAGGGCAGGTATGGATCAGTGCATATTCAAGAGACACCATGGTGATCATCGGTGTCAGGGATGAAGGGATGGGAATCACTGAAGAGCAAAGGAGCGTGTTGTTCAAAACAGACAATCCTTTCAGGCAGAGGGGAACGGGAAATGAGGAGGGTACGGGCCTTGGGCTGGCTATTTCAAAGGAATTCGTTGAGCGAAACGGGGGAGAGATATGGGCAGAAAAGGCAAATGGAAAGGGAAGCGGGTTTTTCTTTTCTTTGCCTGTAGCAAATAAAGTCTAAACCCACAATGCCTGATGATGGAACTGGGTATTAAAGACAAACTTTTCATCGTAACGGGTGCTTCCAGTGGTATGGGGCTTGGCGTTGTCCGCCACCTCATCGGCGAAGGGGCACGTGTGGTGGCTCTGGCAAGGAACAAAGAAAGATTGTCAGAAGCCGGCCGTCAACTGGGCAGTCTGTTTGAACCGGTGTGTGGGGATATCACAACACCTGAAACAGCAGAAACCCTTATCTCTCATTTGGACGGCAGAATTCCTTCGGGTATTTTTCTCAATTCAGGAGGACCTCCGGCAACCCATTTCCTGGAAACCGGGATGGAACAATGGGATGATGCCTACAGATCGGTATTTCGCTGGAAAGTGATTCTTTTAAAGCATTTTCTTCCCATGATGATCACCCGGCGTTATGGCCGTATCCTGCTCCTGGAGAGTGTTTCGGTGAAGCAACCTGTAAAGGGCCTGATACTCAGCAATTCCTTCCGCTCTGCAGTTGCGGGTCTGGTGAAGACCATATCCAATGAAACGGCTCAATATGGTGTCACGATCAATATTCTTGCTCCGGGATATCATGATACCCCTGCTGTGAAAAGGGTTTTTAAAAAAACATCCGCAGAAAAAGGAATTACGGCAGATCAAGCAAGGCAGCAAGCGATATCAGGAATACCTGTGGGAAGGATGGGCACCAGTGATGAAATAGGTGCCATGGCTGCATGGCTGTTGTCTGTCCATTCGGGATATATTACAGGTCAGGTGATCAGTGCAGACGGAGGTCTGGTACGTTCTACCTTTGGATGATATGGATACTCTGGAACTCATCAATGGATTCAGAAAATTCTTCGGGGAGGGTGGCCAGCCCTGCCATCTCTATTTTGCACCGGGCAGGGTGAATCTTATCGGCGAACATACCGATTACAACGGTGGTTATGTCCTTCCGGTATCCATTCATCTGGGTACATATCTGGCGGTAAGGATATCAGGACGTGATGAATTTGCCTTGCGGTCACTTCAGTTCAAAGATGGTGGAGCATTGACCAGGCCAGGTATTCGTAACAAAACCATAAGTGGGTGGATGACCTACCCAGCCGGTATATTGAATGAATTTTTTGACTGCGGGGTGGATATCCCGGGCATAGAAATGCTTTTCGGTGGAAATATCCCGTTGGGATCCGGCCTGTCGTCATCGGCATCCATCGAGATGGTCACTGCCTTTGCATTGAATGAACTGCTGGGATTGAAATGGCCGGCGACAAAGCTCATCATGCTGGCCCAGCATGCCGAAAACCATTATGTCGGAATGAATTGCGGCATCATGGATCAGTTTGCCGTGGCAATGGGTAGCCCGGAACGCGCCATTTTCCTGAATTGCAGCACACTTGAATATGAGTCTGTTCCGGCGGATATGGGAGATGCTGTCCTGATTGTGACCGATTCCCGCAAAAGCCGTAGCCTCACACAATCGGCATACAACGCCAGGCGGTCAGAATGTGAAAACGCACTTATGCATCTGAGGAAAGGAAAACCAGCAGACAACCTGTCCGGTTATACCACCGTGGAGTTTGAACGTTTAAAGCATTTGATCCCGAACGAGACACTTTTGAGGAGGGCGAGGCATGTGATTACCGAAAACGACCGGGTGTTCAGGTGCGTGGAGGCGCTTCGCAACGGATCGCAGAACCGGTTTGGAGAACTGATGTATGAATCCCATGTGTCATTGAGGGATGATTATGAAGTTTCCTGCGATGAGCTCGACATATTGGTGGAGGAGTCGATGGATTGCCCGGGAGTATTCGGATCCCGGATGACGGGTGCCGGGTTTGGAGGATGCACTGTGACCCTTGTCATGAGGGATCAGGCACCCGCTTTCATGACAAAACTCAGGAATCACTATTTTCGTCGTGCCGGGTTGGAACCGGGATTTTATCCGGTTGATTCTTCCCGGAGGCTGGAAAAACTTGCTGTTGTACCTTCCTGCAGATGATGGGTGCAAAGTATCATTTATTTACAAGTTCATGCAGCAAAAGGACCCAAAACTATCGGACAAGGTATATGAAAAGGAGCTGATCCGGCTTCAGCTCGAACTGGTGAAGTTACAGGAATGGATTCGTGAGAAAGGGCTCAGGGTGGTTGTGATCTTCGAAGGCCGGGATGCAGCCGGAAAGGGAGGAACCATCAAGAGGATTACCGAGAAACTCAATCCGCGTGTCTGCCGGATCGTAGCTCTGACAAAACCCACCGAGAGGGAACGGACTCAGTGGTATTTCCAGAGATATGTGGCACACCTCCCGGCCCAGGGTGAAATGGTGCTGCTCGACAGGAGCTGGTATAACAGAGCCGTGGTGGAGCGTGTAATGGGCTTTTGCACTGAAAACGAATACTGGGAGTTTCTCAGATCATGTCCCAATTTTGAACGCATGCTGATCCGCTCGGGCATCATCCTGCTCAAGTATTGGTTCTCTGTCAGCGATAAGGAGCAGGAACGCAGGTTCATGGCCAGGATCAATGATCCTACCAAACGTTGGAAATTCAGTGATGTTGACCTGAAATCCTTCGAATTGTGGACCGAGTATTCGAAAGCCAAGGATGAGATGTTTGCCTATACCGATACCAAACAATCACCCTGGTATGTAGTCAGGGCAGACGACAAAAAAAAGGCCCGGCTGAACTGTATCCATCATATGCTCAGTATGATCCCATACGAATACATCCCTCCCGACCCCCTCGAATTGCCGAAGAGAAGAAACTCCGTGGGATATATCAGGCCGCCGATCAATGAGCAGACTTTTGTGCCTGAAGTATATTGATCCGCCCGGTCAGAAGGCGATCACTTTTTTTCAGCGCTGAACTTATAAATGACCGTGTGGTGATACCTTTCGCCGGGTCGGAGGATGGTATCCGGAAAGCCCTTCTGGTTGGGTGAGTCGGGGAAATGTTGGGTCTCCAGACAAAGACCCCCATGTTGCCTGTAAACGATACCCCTTTTGCCTGTGATACTTCCGTCAAGGAAATTTCCTGAATAAAACTGCAGCCCCGGCTGGTCCGTGATCACTTCCATCACCCGGCCTGACAACGGATCTTTCAGGGTCGCTACCTTCCTCAAGTCATCTGGACGGTTAAGCACCCAGTTATGGTCGTAGCCTCCCTGAACATTGCCAATTCTGGCTCCGATGGAGGTCATTTCCCTGAAATCCCAAGGCGTACCATCTACTCCACTGATCTTACCGGTGGGAATGAGCCCGGAGTCTACAGGTGTGAAACAATCCGCATCGATCTGGAGGAGGTGATCCAGTATGCCACGGCCCGGATCTGCGGAAAGGTTGAAATAGCCATGATGACTCAGGTTGACCGGTGTCGGCTTATCGGTTACGGCGCTGAATTGAATCATCAGCTCGTTGGTGGGAGTTAGTGAATAGGTCACTGTAATATCCAGGTTTCCCGGGTATCCCTCTTCACCGTCAGGGGAAAAGTAATGGAGAACAAGAACGGCAGTATCGCCTGAAAGATGCGCCTTCGCATCCCAAACTTTTTTATCCAGGCCCCCAACCCCCCCATGAAGGTGGTTTTCGCCGTTGTTTTTGCCCAGAGTGTAGACTGAATCTCCCAGGCAGAATTTTCCCTGCCTGATCCGGTTGGCATACCTCCCTACAATTGCACCGAAATAGGGTGATTCCTTCAGGTATTGCTCAAGTCGTTCATAGCCGAGGACGACATCGCCGGTATCCCCGTGTGCATCAGGAACTTTCAGGGCAGTGACAATACCCCCGTAGTTGGTAATGCTCGCTGTCATGCCTGATGGACTCTTCATGGTAAACAGATCGATCTGCTTTCCGTGTACCTTCCCGAAATGTTTTTTCATGATGGTAGGTTTTACTGTTTTGACAGGGATATCCCTGTGGCAACCGCAAAATACGGTACCATACAGCAGGGTTAGATACGCAAGGGCGAACAATGCCTGCCGGTCGGTTCTAAACAGTTTTTTCATCATGGTATTTGGGCGTTTTTCCCTCCCTGCCCTGAATTTGCCGACTGGAAGTGTTTTGATACCTGCTCAGTGAAGATCCGGGCAACAGAGGCCGACATCGGGTGATGGAATGCCATCCGTTCGGGATGCCACTGCACCGCAAGGAGGAAAGGTTTATCCGTTCCGGATTTCCATGTAATGGCTTCGATCAGATGATCCCGGGTGTGGGCGAGGCTCATGAGGGGAGGGGCCAGATCCCTGATCCCCTGGTGGTGGTTTGTGTTGACCTCCAAAGTATCTCCCGCACGGGTACCGAAGAAATTCATCGTTCCTTCCATGATCAGTGGATGGTAACAATCGTAGGTCTCCGGTATTCTATGAGTCTCGGGTGAGTTCATCTGAGCGGGAATATCAGCATAAAGGGAGCCGCCAAGGGCTACATTGATCAGCTGCAATCCCCTGCAGATGCCCAGTACCGGCATGCCGAGGTTCAGCGCTTTTTCAAGCAGTGCGAACTCCAGGGTATCTCTCCAGGGTACCACCTCACAATAACCAGTATCACTGCCTCTTCCGTAAAATGCAGGATGGAGGTCGGCACCGCCTGTAAGCAGCAGCCCGCTGCATCTCTCAAGCAACAAGAGTGCGGAATCCAGACCGTGCCCCGACATCTCGATGAATCTTACTGAGGTATCGGCACTGCGTATCCATGAATAGTAATACATGTACTTGTCATGCGGCTGTCCCACGGAGACAGCCATACAGTGTTGCCTGCGGGGCTGTCCGGTTTGGCAGGAAGCCAACTGAAACAGAATCCCCATCCATATCAGGGCTGAAATGCGGGGACAACGGCGATCCGGGGGAGGGTACATGGCTCAGGGATGAGTGATGATTTGTGCATTGCGGTAAACAAGGAAAACGGTCGTGGAGACAACGATCAGTATTACGGATATAATATAAAGTATCACAGAGATGCTGAAATGAGGAATCAGGAGAAATCCTGCGGCAAATGTACCCAGAATGCTTCCTGCGGTTGATAAGGCATAGAGGGTGCCCACCGTGGAACCGCTTCTCTCAGGGTCTCTCAGTCTCAGACGGGCAGCAAAAGGGGAAACCATCCCCAAAAGCATGCCGGGCAGGAAAAAGAGCAGCAGCGAGGACCAGACTGCTATCCATTCCACACTCAGGGCCTTTCCGGTCATCCAATCCATCAATCCTTTACGCAGAACCGTGGTGATGGCCATGAGCACCCCGGCAATGAAAATGATCATCGCCAGGATATCGAACCTGGGAAGCCGGTCGGCAAGCCTCCCGCCAAGGAAATATCCCAGACTCAGACTGGCAAGTATGACCCCGATGATGGAGGACCAGACAAACAGGGATGTCCCCACATACGGCCCCAGCATGCGCGACCCCATTATCTCGAAGGCCATGACGACCGCACCGCAGAAAAAAACCGTTATCTCCAGTAAAAAACCTCTCACCATTGTTCTGTCTCAACTCACAAAGATAATCCGGTTGGAGATATCCGGCAACAGAAACTCCGTTGCCCCCATCTTGTATACTCATGGATCCTGGAAAGTGCATCCTTGCATCCCCAACGGAAGGGGTGGAGTTCCGTATTATACAACCTCAGGAAATTGGTATTTTTACTCCGTTGAAAACAGACCGTTGGAGTCCATCAGGGTATTCCCTGCCATGAACGGAAGGGATGATCTGTGGGGATTTGGAAGAGCCCTGCGGCCAGGTGCCTCCAGTATTCATTCACTACCTTGGATATGAGACAGTACAGGATCGGCCCTCATCCCAGGCTTTTGATCATTATGGGATGCTTTCTCGGTTCCGTGACAATGTGTATCCTTTCGGGATGCGTCAGGCAAAAGACAGATAACGCGGCCGGGGGGATTACCCTGCAGAGTGAAGTACGTCACCCTGCATGGAGCGTCCAATCGGTGATCTATGAGGTCAACATCCGGCAATACACCCCTGGCGGCACTTTTAATGATTTTCTACCTTATCTGGAAAGGCTCAGGGATCTGGGAACGGACATTTTATGGCTGATGCCCATACATCCCATCGGGGAGAAAAACAGGAAGGGTTCCCTGGGTTCCTATTATTCGATAAGGGATTACCGTGCCGTTAACCCGGAGTTCGGTACGCTTGATGATTTCAAAAAACTGGTCAATGAAGCACATCAGCTTGGATTGAAGGTGATCATCGACTGGGTGGCCAATCATTCTGCGTGGGACAACCCGTTGATCGAACTCCACCCTGAATGGTACACACGTGACAGCGCAGGTATGATGGTTTCTCCTTTCGACTGGACCGATGTGGCAGACCTTGACTATGAACAGGCCGGGCTCTGGGATTGGATGATCGAATCCATGAAGTTCTGGGTGGTGGAAACCGGGATCGACGGTTTCCGCTGTGATGTGGCAGGAATGGTTCCTACGGCTTTTTGGGAAAAGGCACGGACATCCCTTGAAAAGGTTAAACCGGTCTTTATGCTTGCAGAGGCCGAGCAACCGGATCACCATATCAGGGCTTTTGATATGTCTTACAACTGGGAACTGCATCATCTGTTCAATGAAATTGCTGCCGGTTCCTCAGACCCGGATGCCATTACCGCCTGTCTGGAAAAGCAGGGGGAAATCTACCCTGCAGATGCTTACAGAATGTTGTTCACTTCGAACCATGATGAGAATTCATGGAAGGGATCAGCCATTGAGCGGCTCGGTTTTGCAGCTGCGCCAATGGCTGTTCTGTCATTCACCTTGCCCGGCATGCCCCTGATCTACAGCGGCCAGGAGGCAGGCATTGACAGGAAACTGCTGTTTTTTGACAAGGATACCATTGACTGGGACCTCGATACCTCATGGTTTGGATTTTATCATAAGCTGGCACGGATGAAAAGGGGGCACCCTTCACTGGCAAATGGCTCATCAGGAGGTCGATTTGTCCCGTTATCCACAACTGCTGGGAAAAGGACTTTTGCTTTTGCACGCGAGCTGAATGGGCCTGATCTTATTGTGCTGACGCATTTTTCGGAGCAACCTGCGCGGTTTCTAATAAAAGAGCAGGGTATAAGCGGCAGTTATACTGACCTTTTCTCAGGCCGGAAACTCCGTTTAAAAACTGGAGATACACTGGCTCTGGGCCCATGGGGATACCAGATTCTCACGAGGGACTGATAAACCTGTATTAACAGATGTCTGGAAAACGAAGTTTTTAAGTCCCAAAATTTGATTTATTAAAAATTATTCTAACTTTGCACCCTCAATTTGAATCGTTCTGTCATAATTTATTGAAGATTAGGGTAATTCGGGAAACCTGACAAACTGAGACGGTTATAGGTTTCCACTCCGCTGTATACTACCAGGCACGTTCTTGACAGAAGTACAGCGGCGTGCGTCTGAACCATCCTTGGTGAAGTGTTTCCAGATACCATTTGTTAAAAATCGACGCAGATCATTGTTTTTTTTACAATTATTCTGTGTTATAACAATTTTATTAATTTTGCCCCCCCGTTTCGGTGGGGTATGTGAAATTATAAGAGTTTAAAAGTGTTGATATGCCTACTATTCAGCAATTGGTAAGAAAAGGCCGGAAAAAGCTGACTGAGAAAAGCAAATCTCCTGCACTGGACAGTTGTCCGCAGAGGAGAGGGGTCTGTGTCAGGGTCTATACGACTACACCGAAGAAACCCAACTCCGCCATGCGGAAGGTGGCAAGGGTCAGGCTGACCAATCAGAAGGAGGTGAATGCCTACATCCCTGGTGAAGGACATAACCTGCAGGAGCATTCCATTGTTCTGATCAGGGGGGGAAGGGTCAAGGATCTCCCCGGTGTCAGGTACCATATCATCCGCGGGGCATTGGATACCTCTGGCGTGGAGGGCCGGTCGCAACGCAGGTCAAAATACGGGACAAAAAGACCGAAGAAAAAGTAAACCCCTTTGTACAATCATGCTTAGTTAAATATATATGAGGAAATCGAAACCCAAAAAGAGGAACACCCTTCCTGATCCCAGATTCAATGACCCGATGGTGACGTTGTTCATTAACAACATCATGCTGAGGGGAAAGAAAAGCGTCGCTTTCCAGATATTTTACGATGCGATCGATATTGTCGGGGAAAGGACCAAGGAGGACGGCCTGGAGGTATTTAGAAAAGCCTTGGCCAATGTCACGCCTTCTGTGGAAGTGCGAAGCCGCAGGATCGGGGGGGCCACTTTTCAGATTCCTACTGAGATCAGACCTTCGAGGAAACTTTCCGTTGGAATGAAGAATCTGATCGGCTTCTCCAGGAAACGGCATGAGAAATCCATGTCACAAAAACTGGCTGCTGAGATCATGGCTGCATACAAGGAGGAAGGATCCGCTTTCAAGAAAAAGGAAGATACACACCGCATGGCTGAAGCCAACAAGGCCTTCTCCCATTTCAGGTTTTAATCCCTGATTACAGGCAGACAATGAGCGCACGGTTGACACATACAAGGAATATCGGGATCATGGCCCATATCGACGCGGGAAAGACCACCACGACCGAGCGCATCCTTTATTATACAGGCATCAACTACCGTATCGGCGAAGTACATGATGGGACGGCTACCATGGACTGGATGGTACAGGAGCAGGAACGCGGTATCACCATCACTTCCGCCGCCACAACCGTTTTCTGGCAGGTCGGAGGTGAAGAATTCAGGATCAACATCATTGATACACCCGGTCATGTGGATTTCACTGTTGAAGTGGAGCGTTCCCTTAGGGTACTTGACGGAGCAGTGGCACTGTTCTGTGCGGTCGGAGGTGTCGAACCACAGTCCGAAACCGTCTGGAAGCAGGCCGACCACTATCATGTCCCCAGGATATGCTATATCAATAAAATGGATAGGGCAGGTGCCGATTTCTATTTTGTCGTCAACCAGATAGAATCGAAATTCCATGCCATTCCGGTACCGGTCCAGATACCTATCGGGGAAGAGGACCGTTTCAGGGGGATCATCGACCTGATCAGCATGAAAGCCTACCAATGGGATCCGGAAACCCTCGGAAAGGACTATTCTGAAATCCCTGTACCCGAGGAATATGCCGCGACTGCTGCAGAATACAGGTCGAAAATGCTCGAACGGCTGGCCGATGATAACGAGGATATACTGGAAAAGTTCCTGGAAAATCCTGATACGATCACACAGGATGAAATACGGCACGCACTGAGGAAAGGAACGATTGGACTCCGGATCACACCTGTACTTTGCGGAGCATCCTTTAAAAATACAGGCGTACAGTTGTTGCTGGACGCCGTTGTTTATTACCTGCCTTGTCCTGATGAGGTACCTGCTATAAAGGGTATTCATCCCCATACCGGTCATGAGGAGTTCAGGAACGCTGATATCACTGAACCGTTTTCTGCACTGGCTTTCAAAATTACGACAGATCCCTACGTGGGCAGAGTCGCTTTTTTCAGGGTCTATTCCGGAAGTGTGAAAGCCGGTGAGCATGTGCTCAATGTCAACACAGGGAAGAAGGAAAGGGTATCCAGAATCATGCAGATCCATGCCAACAAGCAGAAGCCTGTAGAGGTGATCGGAGCGGGAGATATCGGAGCGCTGGTGGGCTTTAAGGAAATACGAACCGGCGACAGCCTCTGTCATCCCGGTCATCCCGTACTTCTTGAATCAATGGCATTTCCCGAACCTGTTATCAACATGGCCGTGGAACCTAAGACACAGGATGATGTTGATAAGCTGAATGAATCTCTCCGGAAGATCGCCGAGGAGGATCCCACTTTTACCCTGAAAAATGATGAGGAAACCGGACAAACGATCATCAGTGGCATGGGTGAGCTTCATCTGGAGATTGTTCTGGACAGGATCAAAAGGGAATTCAATATCGAGTGCAACCGGGGAGCCCCGCAGGTGGCATATAAGGAAGCCATTCTGGGGTCCGTTTCACATCACTATATCTATAAGAAGCAGACAGGAGGCAAAGGAAAATTTGCCGAGTTGGCCTTCGAGATTTCTCCGGCTTCCGACGGATTCAAGGGGCTGGATTTTATCAATGATATCAAAGGCAATGACATCCCAAAACAGTTCATTCCTTCCATTGTCAAGGGATTTCAGTCAGCCATGTCGAACGGCGTACTTCTGGGGTACCCTCTGGAAAATCTCCGGGTTCGCCTGACAGGAGGCAGTCACCATCCGGTGGATTCCGATCCTCTGGCATTCGAGATCGCAGCCAGTCTCGCCTACAGGGAAGCATGCAAAAAGGCTCAGCCGGTTTTGCTGGAGCCCGTTATGAAGGTGGAGGTGGTTACTCCTGATCTGTATATCGGTGATATTTCCAGTGATCTTAACAAACGCAGGGGAAAGGTGATGGAGATCGAGCCCCGGATCGGAAATCAGATCATCCGTGCCATGGTTCCGCTGTCAGAGATGTTCGGTTATGTCACATCCCTGAGAACCATCACATCCGGAAGGGCCACAGCATCACTTGAATTTTACAATTATGCCATTTTGCCCCGTGAGCTTACGGAGCATGTAATATATAAAATTAAAGGATATCTCGTAAACACATATTAAAAGATAGTAACGTGAGTCATAGGATTCGCATCAAGCTCAAATCGTACGATCATAACCTGGTCGACAAATCGGCAGAAAAGATCGTAAAAACTGTAAAATCAACGGGTGCGGTTGTTACCGGTCCTATACCCCTTCCAACCGACAAAAAGATTTTTACGGTAAACAGGTCCACCTTTGTGAACAAGAAATCCAGGGAACAATTCCAGTTGTGCTCATACAAAAGACTACTCGACATATACAGCAGCACGACAAAGACCATCGATGCACTGATGAAACTGGAGCTTCCCAGCGGGGTGGAAGTGGAAATCAAGGTTTAAGGTTTTTGATTTTTAACTGATATTCGGAAATGTCAGGATTAATAGGAAAGAAAATCGGGATGACCAGCGTTTATGACGCCAATGGGAAGAATGTTCCCTGTACGGTCATTGAAGCCGGTCCCTGCGTGGTGACACAGGTAAAAACCACTGACAAGGATGGATATGAAGCCATCCAGCTGGCTTTTGGCGAGCGAAAGGAGAAACACACCAGTAAGGCACTGAAGGGCCATTTTGATAAAGCCGGTGTGACACCCAAGAAGGTTATTGCCGAGTTCACCAGGTTCGAGGCGGGACATCAGAAAAAGTTCGGGGACGTCCTTAATGTTAATGTGTTTATCGAAGGCGAATACATTGATGTGGTGGGCATTACCAAGGGCAAGGGATTTCAGGGAGTGGTCAAAAGGCATCATTTCAGGGGCGTAAATGATAATACGCATGGTCAGCATAACAGACAGCGGGCACCCGGATCGATTGGGGCATCCTCCTATCCCTCCAGGGTATTCAAGGGTCTCAGGATGGCCGGTCAGACAGGAAGCAATCGGGTCAAACTGATCAACCTTCAGGTAGTGAAATTAATTCCTGAGAAGAACCTCGTGCTGCTCAAGGGAGCGGTCCCGGGGCCAAATGGATCATATGTAATTCTTGAAAGATGGAGCTAGAAGTCTATAACATCAACGGTCAGAAGACAGATAAGAAGGTTTCTGTGGACGATACGGTGTTCGGTATTGAGCCCAATGATCATGCCATTTATCTGGACATCAAGAACATAATGGCCAACCGCAGGCAGGGCACACATTCATCCAAAACCAAAAGTCTGGTCTCGGGAAGCACCCGGAAACTGAAAAGGCAGAAAGGAACAGGTACCGCCCGTTTCGGGAGTATCAAAAATCCCCTTTTCAGGGGTGGTGCCAGGACTTTCGGCCCTGAACCACGTGATTATTCCCTCCGGATCAACAAGAAGTTGAAGAAGCTGGCCAGGCGTTCAGCTCTTTCCTACAAAATGAAGGAAAACGGAATCATCGTGCTGGAGGATTTCAGCATGGAAACATCAAAGACAAAAGATTTTGCCCAGATACTGAAGAATTTTGACCTTACCGGGAAAAAGGTGCTCCTGGTGGCCACCAGGCCTGACGCAAACCTTCTCTTGTCCAGCCGGAATATACAATCGGCAAGGATCGTTGAAGCCAGGAATATCTGCACATACGACATACTCAATGCCAACAGCCTGCTGATTGCAGAGAGCTCGCTGGAGGAGATTCAGAGGATCAATTCAGCCAACTGAGGATTATCCTGCTAAAAAAAAGGTTATGGAAATTATCATAAAACCGGTGATCACCGAAAAGATGACAGGCCTGGGCGACAAGCTTGGCAGGTATGCTTTCATTGTCAGGAAAAATGCCAACAAGCTGCAGATCAAAAAAGCGATCCAGGAACTTTATGGTGTTGAGGTGGAAGCGGTAAACACCATGAACATATCCGGGAAGAACCGTTCCAGGTTTACAAAAACCGGTGTGATCACCGGAAGAACGGCATCATACAAAAAGGCCATCGTTACATTGGCCAAAGGTGAAACAATTGATTTTTATAGCAATATCTAGAATAAATGGCTTTAAGGAAATTAAAACCCACCACGTCAAGTCAGCGTTTCAAGCTGATCAGTGCGTTTGATGAAATCACTGCCACAAAGCCTGAAAAAAGCTTACTGCAACCCGGCAGGAAGACCGGTGGCAGGAACAGCGAGGGAAAAATGACCATCCGTTATATTGGCGGGGGTCACAAGCAACAATACCGGGTCATCGACTTTAAACGGGACAAGGAAGGCATTCCTGCAACCGTGAAGTCGATCGAGTATGATCCGAACCGGACTGCACGGATTGCCCTTCTGTTTTACTCTGACGGTGAAAAACGCTATATTCTTGCGCCTCAGGGGCTCAAGGTGGGACAACAGATCATGTCGGGCAAGGGTGTAGCTCCCGAAGTGGGAAACACATTGTACCTGAGTGAGATTCCATACGGAACGATCGTCCATAACATCGAGTTGAGGCCGGGGCAGGGAGGCAAGATGGCACGGAGTGCCGGTACTTATGCACAGCTGATGTCACGGGATGGGAAATTCGCTATCCTGAAACTGCCCTCCGGGGAGACCCGGATGATCCTCCAGGCATGCCGCGCAACGGTTGGAATGGTTTCCAATGTAGATCACAGCCTCGAGGTTTCAGGAAAAGCAGGAAGGAGCCGTTGGTTAGGTCGCCGCCCGAGAACCCGTGGTGTGGCTATGAATCCCGTCGACCATCCTATGGGCGGTGGCGAAGGAAGAGCATCAGGAGGTCACCCCCGCTCCAGAAAAGGAACACCCGCCAAGGGATACAAAACACGGGCGCCTAAAAAGAACTCATCAAAGTATATCCTTGAGAGAAGGAAGAAATAACAAATCAATCATCCAGATCCATGAGCCGTTCATTAAAGAAAGGACCTTATATAGACTACAAGCTGGAGAAGAAAATACTTCAGAGTGTCGAATCCAAGAAGAAGTCCGTCATCAAGACCTGGTCACGTGCTTCCATGATTTCTCCCGACTTTGTCGGACAGACGATCGCCGTTCACAACGGAAACAAGTTCATTCCGGTCTATATCACTGAAAACATGGTCGGGCACAAACTGGGTGAATTCGCACCCACTCGTGTATTCCGCGGCCATGCAGGCAGTAAGGATAAAGGTAAAAGATAAATAATTGCATAAAAATGGGTTCCAGAAAACATCTGAAAGCGGAAGAAAGAAAAGAAGCCCGGAAAAAGCTGTTCATCGCCAGGTTGAGGAACTGCCCCAGTTCACCCAGAAAGATGAGGCTTATCGCGGATATGATCAGGGGAGAATCCGTGGATAAGGCATTGTATCTTCTGAAATATGGCAAGAAAGAGCCATCCGGAATGTTATACAAGCTGCTTCTTTCGGCCATTGCCAATTGGCAAAACAAGAATGAGGGGGTCCGCATTGAGGATGCCCACCTGTTCGTAAAAAGTGTGAGTGTGGACGGCGGCCGTGTGCTTAAAAGGCTTCAGACTGCACCGCAGGGACGTGCCCACAGGATCCGGAAAAGATCCAACCACGTGACACTCATTTTGGACAGCAAAGAAGTTGAAAATAATTAATAGATACTGAATGGGACAAAAGACAAATCCGATCGGCCTCAGGCTCGGAATCATCAGGGGATGGGATTCGAACTGGTATGGAGGAAAACAGTTTTCCCAGAAACTTGTTGAGGATGAACATATCCGCAAGTACCTGAATGCAAGGCTGGCTAAGGCCGGCATATCAAAAGTGCTCATTGAGAGGACACTGAAACTGGTTACCGTGACCATTTTCACTGCACGTCCCGGCATCATCATCGGCAAAGGCGGGCAGGAGGTGGACAAACTGATGGAAGAGCTCAAGAAACTGACCAGCAAGGAGATACAGATCAACATCTCCGAGATTAAGAGACCTGAACTTGATGCGGTCATCGTGGCGAATGCCATTGCACGGCAGATAGAAGGCAGGATATCCTTCCGGAGGGCCATCAAGACAGCTGTGGCATCGACCATGAGGATCGGTGCAGAGGGAATAAAGGTTCAGATATCCGGCAGGCTCGCTGGAGCTGAAATGGCAAGGAACGAGACGTACAAGGAGGGCAGGATACCACTTCATACCCTCCGTGCTGATATCGACTATGCTCTTGCTGAGGCCCATACAACCTATGGACGCATAGGCGTAAAGGTTTGGATTTGTAAAGGAGAAGTCTATGGAAAGAGGGAGTTCCTGCCGGTTGAATCCGCTGCCAGACCCAAAGTCCCCGGAAGGGCAAAACGTTCCAGAAAAAGGTAATCAAACAACCTGAATATTGTCATGTTACAACCCAAGAAAACAAAATACCGCAAACAACAGAAAGGCAGGATGAAGGGGAATGCCATGCGGGGCAACCAACTCGCATTCGGGTCATTCGGTATCAAATCCCTTGAAACCTCGCTGATAACCGGACGCCAGATCGAGGCGGCCAGACAGGCCGTTACCCGTCACATGAAACGTGAGGGCCAGATATGGATCAGGATATTTCCCGACAAGCCCATTACCAAGAAACCCGCAGAGGTCCGTATGGGAAAGGGAAAAGGCGCTCCGGAGATGTTTGTTGCCCGCGTTACTCCGGGCCGGATCATGTTCGAAGCCGATGGGGTTCCTCTGGAAATAGCCAGGGAAGCTTTGCGCCTGGCGGCCCAGAAGTTGCCTGTCCCGACCAAGTTTATTGTCAGAAGAGATTATATTGAAGAAACCAACTAATGTGCAATGGAACAGCAAGTAGTCAGGGAGCTATCCACACCCGAGCTTAAGGAACGACTGGAGGACGAGGTAAAACAACTGGTCAAGCTGAAAATGAACCATGCGGTTTCACCCCTTGAAAATCCAAATAAAATAAAGGTATACCGCAGGGCAATTGCAAGGATCAAAACGGAACTTAGAAGAAGAGAACTCGAAGAAACCAAAAAGTAAAGACCGGATGGAAACCAGAAATCTCAGAAAGGAGAAAATCGGAGTCGTGGTCAGCAATAAGGCTGAAAAGTCGATTGTCGTGGAAGTTGAGAGAAAGGTGATGCACCCGATTTACGGCAAGTTTGTCAAGAAAAGGTCCAAATTCATGGCACATGACGAGCAGAATGAATGTAATGAAGGGGATATGGTCCGCATCATGGAGACCAGACCACTCAGCAAAATGAAATGCTGGAGATTAGTTGAAATCATAGAAAGAGCCAAATAATCATGATACAGCAGGAGTCAAGGTTAACAGTTGCGGATAACAGCGGAGCCAAGGAAGTGCTGTGTATCCGGGTACTGGGAGGTACCGGAAAACGGTATGCAGGCATCGGGGATAAGATTGTGGTTACCGTAAAAAACGCCCTTCCTTCCGGCAACATCAAGAAAGGAACCGTGATCAAGGCCGTGGTGGTCAGAACCCGCAAGGAAAAGCGCCGCAGTGACGGCTCTTACATCCGCTTTGATGACAATGCAGTGGTACTCCTGAACAATGCCGGAGAGATGATCGGAACCCGTATTTTCGGACCTGTTGCCAGAGAGCTTCGGGAAAAACAATATATGAAGATCGTGTCATTGGCACCTGAGGTGCTCTAATCCATTGTGTGATGATTAAAAAACTGCATATAAAAAAGGGAGATATGGTGATGGTCATTTCCGGCGACTTCAAGGGCCGTCAGGGAAGGGTGCTCCGGGTGAATGTCGAAAAGGAGCGGGCCATCGTTGAAGGTGTCAATATGGTATCAAAGCATACCCGCCCGAACAAGGATAACCCAAAGGGAGGTATTGTAAACAAGGAAGCGCCGATTCACGTCAGCAACCTCATGCTTACGGATGGTTCGGGGAAAACCACCCGCACCGGCCGAAGACAGGACGAGAAAAGTAAAAAGAGCGTTCGATATTCAAAAAAGACGGGGGAGGTCATTAAATAATGGAATATAAACCCAGACTTAAACAGAAGTATCAGGAGGAGATCATGCCTGCCCTCCTGAAGCAGTTTTCCTATAGTTCGGTAATGCAGGTGCCAAGGCTGATGAAAATTTGCCTTAATCAGGGACTGGGTGATGCCATTACTGATAAGAAACTGATCGATACCGGAGTTGAGGAGATGACACTGATTGCAGGCCAGAAAGCAGTCTCCGTGAAATCCAGGAAAGACATCTCCAATTTCAAGCTCAGAAGGGGTATGCCCGTTGGGGTCAGGGTTACACTACGCGGTAACAAAATGTACGAGTTCCTCGATAGGCTCATCTCTGTTGCCATACCCAGGATCAGGGATTTCAGGGGCATTAATGACAAGGGATTTGACGGCAGAGGCAATTACACGTTCGGAATTACAGAGCAGATTATCTTTCCTGAGATCGATATCGACAAGATCAGCAAGATCAACGGAATGGATATTACCCTGGTAACCTCTGCCCGAACCGACCAGGAATGTCTTGCCCTTCTGAAGGAATTCGGACTTCCTTTCAAAAATCAAAACAGATAGGAATATGGCAAAGGAATCAATGAAAGCCAGGGAGATTAAAAGGCGCCGCATGGTGGAGAAATTTGCTGCGCGTCGGCAGGAACTTAAAGCTGCGGGAGACTTTGTGGCATTGCAGAAACTGCCCAGAAACTCTTCCCCTGTCAGACTCCACAACAGGTGCAATCTTTCAGGCAGACCCAAGGGTTACATGCGTCAGTTCGGTGTTTCCCGCATCAACTTCAGGGAGATGGCGCTCAAAGGCCTGATACCCGGTGTGAAGAAGGCAAGTTGGTAATTACAAATATTAGTTTTCAAATGGTAACGGATCCGATCGCAGATTATTTAACCAGAGTGAGGAATGCAGTGATGGCCCGGCACAGGATCGTGGAAATCCCAACCTCAGGCATCAAGAAAGAGATCACAAAAATCCTCTTCGAAAAGGGATTTATCCTCAATTATAAATTTGAGGATGATTCCAAACCGGGTAATATTAAGATTGCACTCAAGTACCATCCCGTCACCAAACTTCCGGCCATCAACAGCCTGAAGCGCATCAGCCGCCCCGGACTCAGGAGGTACACCAATGCTGATGAACTGCCCAGGGTGCTCAACGGTCTTGGAATTGCCGTGATTTCCACCTCACAGGGTGTCATGACGGATAAAGAAGCCCGTAAGCTCCATATTGGAGGTGAGGTGTTGTTTTATGTTAGTTAATTCTGGAAAATCCGAGATGATATGTCAAGAATAGGCAA
Source organism: Bacteroidales bacterium (assembly GCA_016939365.1). Taxonomy (GTDB): domain Bacteria; phylum Bacteroidota; class Bacteroidia; order Bacteroidales; family JAFGHD01; genus JAFGHD01. Next base: position 43,550 of record JAFGHD010000025.1, read on the forward strand.
TTTACCCATACCCATTCCCGGCGGTGTCCAGGTTTCTGTGGATAAGGCAAATATCGTCACCGTCAAAGGAAATCTGGGTGAACTGAAACAAGAGGTGGATCAGGCTATCTCGATCAAGATCAGTGAAAAGCAGATCCAGTTGGAACGCAGCACCGATGAGATCGATCACAGAGCCAAGCATGGACTATACCGGGCTTTGATCAATAACATGGTCAAGGGAGTTTCCGAGGGATTCAGAATTGAGCAGGAACTGGTTGGAGTGGGATATAAGGCTGAAGCAAAAGGACAGATTATTGAATTTTCACTGGGTTATTCGCATTCAGTCATCATGGAATTACCGGAGGAGGTAAAAGTCCAGACTGTTGTGGAAAGGGGGAAAAACCCGGCAATCATCCTTACCAGCCATGACAAACAGCTACTGGGACAGATCGCTGCCAAGATACGTTCATTGAGAAAACCCGAACCATACAAAGGCAAGGGCATCCTGTTCAAGGGCGAGATCCTCAGGAGAAAAGCCGGGAAGGCGGCATCAGAGAAATAATTGCTTCATCATTAAAATAATACTCACAATGGCGGTTAAAAATAAGAAAGTTTACAGACGGAGCCGGATCAGGATGCGGATCCGGAAAACAGTGAAGGGTACCCGGGAGCGCCCGAGGCTGTCTGTATTCCGGAGCAACCGTGAGATTTACGCGCAGCTGATCGATGATCAGGCAGGACATACCCTGGCCGCAGCATCTTCAGCCCTGAAGGAGGTGTCAGACATCAATGGCTCCAAGATTGAAAAAGCCAGGATGGTCGGACAAATCATTGCCCGTTTGGCCAAAGAGACAGGCATTGAAGAGGTCGTTTTTGACAGGGGAGGATATCTCTATCACGGAAGGGTAAAAACATTGGCGGATGCAGCCAGAGAAGGAGGACTAAAATTCTGAGAACCATGCAAAATCTGAATGTTAAAAGGGTCAAATCCAGCGAAATAGAATTCAAGGACCGGCTGGTCAGCATCCAAAGGGTTACCAAAGTCACAAAGGGCGGAAGAACATTCAGTTTTTCAGCCATTGTTGTGGTGGGAAACGAAAAGGGGGTTGTGGGATACGGACTCGGGAAGGCGAAGGAGGTCACCGCTGCCATCAGCAAAGGTATTGACGATGCAAAGAAGAACCTGATCCGGGTGCCGATTAAAAATGGTACAGTGCCTCACGAACAGGAGGGTAAATACAGTGGTGCACTCGTCTTTCTGAAACCCGCTGCCCCGGGAACCGGTGTGATCGCAGGGGGGGCCATGCGTGCTGTTCTGGAAAGCGTGGGGGTCAGGGATGTACTCGCCAAATCCAAAGGTTCATCCAATCCCCACAGTGTGGTCAAGGCAACTATCAATGCCCTGTTACAAATGAGGGATTCCAATACGGTTGCTCAGCTCAGGGGGGTTACGCTTGAAAATGTATTTAATGGATAATTGATAATTGTTCATGAAATGAAAAAAGTCAGAATCCGACAAGTTATCAGCGGTATTGGCCATCCGGCGAAACAGAAAAGAACGCTGGAAGCACTGGGAATAAAAAAAATGCATCAGGTACGTGAAGTGGAGCTCTCTCCACAGATCGAAGGTATGATCAACAAGGTGAGGCATCTGCTGGAAGTAGAAGAAATATAAACAAATTCATTATTAATTACTATGGATCTCAGCAATCTAAAACCAGCTCACGGTTCAGTCTCTGGCAGCAAACGAATCGGACGTGGACAAGGATCAGGCAAGGGCGGAACTTCCACCAGGGGTCATAAGGGAGCCCAATCCAGATCAGGATATAAGCGCAAACCCGGATTTGAAGGGGGACAAATGCCTCTGCACCGTCGGGTCCCAAAATATGGATTCAAAAATATCAACAGGGTAGCTTATAAGGGAGTGAATTTGGATGTATTGCAAAAACTGGCGGAAAAAAAGGGTTTATTGGCCATTGATCCCCTGACTCTGGCTGAAAACGGCCTGGCATCAGGAAAAGAACCCATTAAAATTTTGGGAAGAGGTGGTATCACGATGAAACTGGATGTCACTGCTCATGCTTTTTCAGACAAAGCCATGAAGGCCATTGAAGCACAGGGTGGAACCGTAATTAAAATCTGAATTTGATGAAAAGGCTGATACAGACCATACGGAATATTTATAAGATTGAGGACCTCAGAAACAGGATACTGTATACCCTGGGGATTATCCTGATTTACAGGCTGGGTGCCTATATCGTGTTACCCGGCGTAGACCCCCATCAGCTGGCAAATCTCCAGAACCAGACAAGTTCCGGTTTGCTCGGGCTACTGAATATGTTCTCCGGAGGAGCCTTTTCGAATGCCAGCGTATTCGCCCTCGGTATCATGCCCTATATCTCCGCATCCATTGTGGTTCAGTTGCTGGGAATTGCCATTCCCTATTTCCAAAAATTGCAGAAGGAAGGAGAAAGCGGAAGGAGAAAAATAAACCAGATCACCCGGTACCTGACCGTCATCATTCTCGTTTTTCAGTCACCGGGTTATATTGCCAACCTCGTGAGGCAACTTCCGGCTGAAGGAATATACCCCTTCGACCCAAACCTTACCACTCATTCCGTATTTTCATTCTTCGGAATATCATCCATCGTTATCCTGACTGCAGGTTCGATGTTTATCATGTGGCTGGGTGAAAGAATCACAGATAAAGGGATCGGCAATGGCATCTCCCTGATCATCATGATCGGTATCATCGCCCGCCTGCCTTTTGCACTTTTCGGGGAATTTGTCTCCAGAATGGAAGAAAAGGGTGGCGGTGGACTGGTATATTTCATTCTGGAGATCGCAATACTTGTCATAGTCATTCTGCTCTGTATACTTCTGGTGCAGGGGACGCGGAGAATTCCGGTTCAGTATGCCAGACGGATCGTGGGAAACAGGCAATACGGCGGGGTAAGGCAATATATCCCCCTGAAGGTGAATGCGGCAGGTGTGATGCCGATCATCTTTGCACAGGCGATTATGTTCCTTCCTATCACCCTGGCGGGATTTGCCGCATCGGAAACACTTACACCCATAGTGGCTGCATTTGCCGATATCAACGGTTTCTGGTACAACTTCACTTTCTTTGTCCTGATCATACTCTTTACATATTTTTATACTGCCATCACGATCAATCCCAATCAGATGGCGGATGATATGAAGAAAAACGGCGGATTCATTCCCGGAGTGAAACCGGGTAGGAAAACAGCTGAATTCATTGATAATGTGATGTCGAGGATCACCCTTCCGGGATCGATTTTCCTGGGAATTGTGGCGATCATGCCTGCCATAGTAAGCCTCTTCGGAATCAGCACACAATTTGCACAATTCTATGGCGGAACATCACTGTTGATCCTGGTGGGTGTCGTTCTGGATACACTTCAGCAGATCGAGAGCCATTTGTTGATGAGGCATTATGATGGTTTGACGAAATCGGGAAGGATAAAGGGAAGGTCATCCATGAGCATGACCGGATAATCCCGTTGTCGAGTAATCCAACGAAATGGCGATCACGAAAACTGAAGAAGAAGTCGAGCTTATCAGGAAAAGTTCTTTGCTTGTTGCAAGGACACTGGCCGAAGTGGCTAAACACCTTCAGCCAGGTGTCAGGACGATCACACTGGACAGAATTGCCGAGGAGTTCATCAGGTCTCACGGAGCCCTCCCCGGATTCAAAGGGTACCACGGATTCCCTTTTACATTGTGCATATCATCCAATGAAGAGGTGGTTCATGGTTTTCCCGGTGAAAGAATTTTGAAGGAGGGTGATATCGTATCGGTGGATTGTGGGGTGAAGTGGAACGGATTTTACGGGGATTCCGCCTATACCTTCGCAGTAGGAAAGATCAACCCGGAAGTGAGGTTGCTTTTGGAAAGAACGAAACAATCGCTCTACCTGGGTATTGAAGCAGCTGTTTCCGGAAACCGTGTGGGAGATATCGGCTATGCAATACAATCGCATGTGGAGAGTTTCGGCTATTCGGTGGTAAGAGATCTTGTGGGACACGGTGTAGGAAAAAACCTTCATGAAAAGCCCGAAATACCAAATTTTGGCAGGAAAGGTACAGGGTCCAAGCTGTTGGAGGGAATGGTGATTGCCATTGAACCCATGATCAATCTGGGTGGAAAAAGTGTTGTCCAGGAAAATGACGGATGGACCATACGGACGACCGACAGAAGGCCATCAGCCCATTTCGAGCACACCATAGTGGTAAGAAAGGGACAGTCAGAGATACTGTCTTCCTTTAAATATATTGAACAGCTAATTCAATGAAAATACAGGCTATCTGATCATTATGTCGAAACAAGCTTCGATAGAAGTTGATGGAACGGTTATTGAATCGTTGGGAAATGCCATGTTTCGCGTTGAGCTGGAGAATGGGCATATCATAACGGCCCATATCTCAGGCAAGATGCGCATGCACTACATCAAGATACTACCCGGTGACAAGGTGAAGCTGGAAATGTCACCGTATGATCTGACAAAGGGAAGGATAACATACAGGTACAAATAAACACTTTAAGCCATGAAAGTTAGGGCATCAGTAAAAAAGCGGACCCCGGACTGCAAGATAGTGCGGAGAAAGGGCAGGGTCTATATCATTAACAAAAAGAATCCCAAATACAAGCAAAGGCAAGGGTGATTCAAGTATACTAAAATCAAGTCGTCAAAGATATGGCCAGAATTGCAGGAGTAGATATTCCGAAAAACAAAAGGGGTGAGGTTGCATTGACCTACATCTTCGGTATCGGCAGGTCCACTGCCCAGAAAATCCTGAATGAAGCAGGCATTGACTGCAATAAAAAGGTTCAGGATTGGACGGATGATGAGCAGAACACCATCCGCAACCTGATCAATAGTAAGTTGAAAGTTGAGGGAGAACTGCGGTCCGAAGTCCAGATGAACATTAAACGTCTGATAGACATCGGAACGTACCGTGGAATGAGGCACAGGCTCGGGCTTCCGGTAAGGGGGCAGAGTACGAAGAATAATGCCCGGACCCGTAAAGGCAGAAGAAAGACAGTTGCCAACAAAAAGAAGGCCCCCAAGGGCTGATGATCATTTGATTTTTTAATTACAGATATAAATATCAGGAAATGGCGAAAAGCACGAAAAGCACGAAGAAAAGGATTGTCAGGGTTGATGCGATCGGTAAGGCCTATATCAGCGCATCTTTCAACAATATCATCATCAGCCTTACAAATAACAATGGGCAGGTGATATCCTGGGCATCCGCGGGCAAGATGGGTTTCAGGGGATCGAAGAAAAATACTCCCTATGCAGCACAAATGGCCGCATCAGAATGTGCAAAAACCGCGTACGACCTGGGATTAAGAAAAGTCCGAGTCTACGTGAAAGGACCTGGTGCAGGTCGCGAATCGGCCATTCGTACCATCCATACCAATGGCATTGAGGTGATGGAAATCAATGATGTGACCCCCTTGCCTCATAATGGATGCAGACCTCCCAAAAGAAGGAGGGTTTGATCGAAACCGGATCGGATTATTCAAACTGAACTTTTATACCATAACAGATGGCAAGATACATCGGACCAAAATCCAAGATTGCGAGAAAATTCCGGGAAGCAATATACGGACCGGATAAGTTTTTTGAGCGCAAAAACTACCCCCCCGGACAGCATGGACCCAACAAAAGAAGAAGCAAGCAGTCAGAATACGGCGTACAGCTGCAGGAAAAACAAAAGGCAAAGTATACCTACGGGATACTGGAACGGCAGTTCAAAAATATTTTTCACCGGGCTTCCAGCAAGAAAGGTGTTACTGGAGAGGTCTTGCTTCAACTCATCGAAGCAAGACTCGACAATGTGGTCTTCAGGATGGGTATAGCTCCTACCCGCGCAGCGGCCAGACAGCTGGTATCCCACCGCCATATTACCGTTAATGGTGAATTGGTGAACATCCCCTCTTATTCCACCAGGCCCGGAGATATCATTGGGATCAGGGAACGCTCCAAATCCCTTGAATCTATTCACAATTCACTGGCTTCCAAAATTGGCAAGTATTCATGGCTCGAATGGGATGACAACCTGATGAGCGGAAAATTCCTGAATTACCCCTCCCGGGAGGAAATTCCGGAGAACATTAAGGAACAGCTGATCGTCGAATTGTATTCCAAGTAAACAAATCAATATCACCTGAATATGGCATTATTTGCATTTCAGAAGCCCGAAAAGGTTTTGATGCTGGAAGCCGACAATTCCAGGGGAGTCTTCGAATTTCGCCCCCTTGAACCCGGTTTTGGTATTACCATCGGGAATTCCCTGAGAAGGGTCTTATTGTCCTCCCTCGAAGGATTTGCCATTACCTCCATAAGGATTGAAGGAGTTGAACAGGAATTTTCTACCATCAAGGGCGTGGTAGAGGACGTGACTGAAATCGTCCTCAACCTGAAAAAAATTCGGTTTAAAAGGCAGATAGAAAGCGAGAACAGCGAAAAAGTTCATGTTGTTATTGGCGACCAGGAGGTCTTCACCGCCGGCAATATCAACAAGTTTCTCTCGGTTTTCCAGGTGCTGAATCCCGAGGTGATCATTTGCCACATGGAACCCTCCCTGAAACTCTCCATTGAGATGAACATTGAGAAGGGCAGGGGATATGTACCGGCAGAAGAAAATAAAGTGATGAATGCCCCATTGGGAACGATTTATCTGGATTCAATCCATACCCCCATCCAGAATGTGAAGTTCAAGGTGGAAAATTATCGGGTTGAACAGAAAACCGACTATGAAAACCTGATACTGGAGATCACCACCGATGGATCGATTCATCCCAAGGATGCACTTAGGGAAGCAGCCAAAATCCTGATCCATCACATCATGCTCTTCTCTGATGAAAAGATCACCCTTGATACGGAAGAAAGGACAGTCACCGATGAGTTTGATGAGAATTCGCTGCATATCAGGCAGTTACTTAAGACGAAGCTGGTCGACCTGGATCTTTCAGTCAGGGCACTGAATTGCCTGAAGGCTGCCGATGTGGAAACCCTGGGCGATTTGGTACAGTTTAATAAAAATGATCTCCTGAAATTCAGGAATTTCGGAAAGAAGTCACTGACGGAACTCGAAGAACTTGTGAAATCCAAAAATCTGGAATTTGGAATGAATATCGCCAAGTACAAATTAGATAAGGAATAAATGCAATGAGACACAGGAAAGGATTCAAACAGCTATCGAGGAAAAGGGAACACCGCCAGGCTATGCTGGCAAACATGGCCAATTCCCTGATTCTTCACAAGCGGATATTTACAACTCTGGCAAAAGCCAAGGCTCTCAGAATATATGTTGAACCTTTGATCACCAAAGCGAAACATTCGATCACTACCAAAACCTCCAAGGAGGAGGCCACTCATCTCCGGAGGATCGTTTTCAGTTACCTGAGAAGTAAGGAGTCGGTTACGGAATTGTTCAGGGAAGTTTCATCAAAAGTTGCAGACAGGCCAGGAGGTTATACACGTATCATCAAAACCGGAAATCGTACGGGTGACAATGCCGAAATGTGCCTGATCGAGCTGGTAGATTTCAACGAGAACCTTTTGGCAGAAAAAGAACCCAAGAAACCTAAAACAGCCAGGCGCAGAAGGGGAGCAGCCAAGAAAGTACTCGATGCAGCTCCGGCTGCGGCAGCAAAAACCGCAAAAACCGGCGATACAGCAAAAGCATCTGAAAAAGAACCCGTTGATGAGGCACCGGCCAGGGACAAAAGCCCAAAAGACAGCCCGGACGCATCCGCAAAGGCCCCGGAATCTGTCGAACCTTTGACAGAACAAGAGACCCCTGAAGATCCGGCCGATGAAATACCTGAAGCCGCTGAAACCAGGAAATCTGCAAAAACTCCCGCTGAAGAGCAAAAGCCGGATGCAGGGAAATCAGATGAACCTGAAGGAGCTGGGAAGGAAGATAATAAGAAATGAGCTTTACCATCAGGGTTTTGAAAGGGTAAGACGATGCATTTCGCTTTATCCTGTTTTTCCGTTTATCCCCAAGCCATGATCTGTTACAGGGATCCCAAACAAGAGTGAAGAGTGTTCACTTATATATCACCTTATCAATTTCAATACCATGGGAAGCATAATAAAAATTATTGCACGCCAGATACTGGATTCCAGAGGTAATCCAACTGTAGAAGTGGATGTTTACACCGATACAGGTGTCGTTGGCCGGGCTGCTGTACCCTCCGGTGCTTCTACCGGTGCGCATGAAGCGGTTGAGCTGCGGGACGGAGACAAGAAATGCTATCTGGGAAAAGGCGTCCTGAAAGCAGTACACAATGTCAACAATATCCTGAATGAAGAGCTTCAGGGTTATTATGTGACTGAACAAAACGAAATCGATGGCAGGATGATCGAGATCGATGGCAGTACCAACAAATCGAATCTGGGAGCAAATGCCATATTGGGCGTTTCTCTTGCAGTAGCTAAGGCAGCTGCCCTTGAAACCGACCAGCCGCTGTTCAGATATATCGGCGGCGTCAATGCCAACACCCTTCCCATTCCCATGATGAATATCCTGAACGGAGGTGCTCATGCCGACAACAGCATTGATTTTCAGGAATTCATGATCATGCCTGTGGGAGCACCCTCTTTCAGTCATGCCATTCGGATGGGTTCAGAGATATTTCATCATCTGAAGGATGTGTTGAAGAAGGCAAAAATGTCAACCAATGTGGGAGATGAAGGCGGATTCGCTCCAAACCTCAAGTCCAATGAGGATGCCATTCGGGTTGTGCTCCAGGCCATTGAGAAGGCAGGATACCGGCCGGGTGAAGATGTCTATATTGCACTTGATCCCGCTTCATCTGAATATTTTATTCCGGAAGAGAACGTCTATCATTTGAAATGGTCCACCGGCGACCGGCTTACCCCATCAGAGATGGTCAGTTTCTGGAAAGACTGGTGTGATCGCTACCCCATTATTTCACTTGAGGATGGAATGGCTGAAGATGACTGGGACGGCTGGAAATTGCTGACGGATACCCTCGGCAGTAAAATCCAGATTGTGGGCGATGACGTGTTTGTGACCAATACAGATCGTTTTGCCTCCGGAATTGAAAAAGGCATTGCCAACTCCATCCTGATCAAGGTGAACCAGATCGGCACACTGACCGAAACCATCAATGCAGTACAACTTGCATACAGGAACGGTTATACTGCTGTGATCAGCCATCGTTCCGGGGAAACCGAGGATACCACCATTGCTGATCTGGCCGTTGCCCTGAATACGGGACAGATCAAAACCGGTTCAGCAAGCCGTTCCGACAGGATCGCCAAATACAACCAACTGCTCAGAATAGAGGAGATGCTGGCCCAGCAGGCCAGGTATCACGGCAAGGAGTTCAAATATTCCGGTATCCGCTGATCCGTGTGATATCTTCAGAACATCCGGTCATATAACCGGCCTCGTGGAAATTCCAGATGAGAAAAATATCTTACGATCCGGTTGTTCCTGATGAAAGTCCATTTCAAAGCGACTGCGTATACCAGATTATGGCTGCGTATACTGCGTACCGCAGAAAGCGGGACGACGCGTATATGAAATATTTCCGGCAGGGGTAATCCAGAGACCCCATCAACATGCTGATGCCTGAATAGGGTAGTGGGGTCAGTGCTGCCACCAGGATAAGAAATGCTCCATAGCGGTTCAGCATGGAATGGTATTTTCCAAGATATCTCTTTCGGATCAGCCTGAAATAATTCCAAGCCGACAGTTTTTTGCCAATAAGAAAATCCGTTGCACCTGCAATTATGGAGATCAGTGCAAATATCGCAATATAGATGATGTAAACGGTGAGGCTGCCCGGCCTCAGTGCCCACACCATAAAGAGTTCGGGAGGAATGATCCCGAAGATCAGTTCCGATAACGAATAGATCGTGTAAATCAGAAAATCATTCTCGAAAAGGGGTTCCAGCCATGACAGGTAATCCATTGCAACATAATGCCTGAAGATGATCACCAGTCCAATAATAGATGCCAGCCAAATTAATCCCCTCAGGAGGTTCCTGATCAGAAAACGGGTCTTGTCAGAAAATCTGAGGTAAACTGCTGGCATTATGAAGAATTTTATTTGATCTTAAATACGAGTGCCGTCCTGCAGGGAAGATATACACTCAGGAGGTGTGAATCCGCGGATTCATCATACAGGGTGTTGTATGTCATTGATGTGTCAACCCTTTCATGGCCTCCGAACTGTCTGCTGTCTGTGCTTAGAATGATTCTGTATGCCCCTGGGATATCAACCCTGAATCCATAATCGGGGATTGATCTGTCGGGATGAAAATTGAAGGCGAAGATCACTCTGTTGCGCTCGAATATGATGGTTTTGTTCAGGGTATCCATATTTATCTGCTTGGCAAACCAGTGCGAGAAGATGTCCTTTTCCTGCATCACCCTGACCATGGCTGCATCGAAAGCACCCAGAAACCGGTACTTCAGATCCGGATTGTCCAGCAGGGACCATTGGCGCCTGGCATAGTGATAGCTCCACTGATTCCCTTCCCTTGGGAAGTCGATCCATTCGGGATGTCCAAACTCATTGCCCATGAAATTCATCCAAGCCTGCCCGCCCAATGCAAGGCTGATCAGTCGGATCATCTTATGGAGAGCCATGCCCCGGTCTATGACCGGATTTGAATCATCCTTATGCATGTGCCAGTACATCTCCTTGTCCATGAGCCAAAAGGCGATGGTCTTGTCTCCGACAAGCGCCTGATCATGGGATTCACAGTATGAGACGGTCTTGACGTATGGAAGCCTGTCATTGAGCACATGCCACATCTCATAAATATCCCATTCTTCATCTCTCTTCTCTTTCAGATACCGTGTCCAGAAATCAGGTATCCCCATCCCAAGGCGATAATCAAAACCAAGACCTCCTTCCTTTACCGGAAATGTCAGACCGGGCATCCCCGTGACATCCTCTGCAATGGTGACAGCATCATGCCGAAAGTAATGTATGAGCTTGTTGGCCAGCTGCAGGTAGGTTATGGCATCCCATTCCACCCCTTTTCTGAAATACTTATCCCTTTCATTTATAGGCTCATTCCCATGATGAAAATACATCATAGATCCAACGCCATCGAACCTGAATCCGTCAAAGTGAAACTCTCTCAACCAGTATTTCAGGTTGGACAGCAGGAACCGCAGCACTTCTGTTTTTCCGTAGTCGAAAAGCTTTGAATCCCATTGGGGGTGATTGCCCCGGTCGCCGGGGTGGAAGTACTGGGCGTCAGATCCGTCAAACTCATTGATCCCTTCATTCGTATTTTTCACGGTATGTGAATGGACCACATCGAGTATTACTGCAATGCCTGCCTTGTGGGCTTCGCGAATTAACCGCTTTAACTCTTCAGGTGTACCGAATCTTGAAGAGGGGGCAAAGAAATTGGAAACATGGTAACCGAAAGAGCCATAGTAGGGGTGTTCCTGGATAGCCATCAGCTGTATGGCATTGTAACCCGCTTTTTTGATCCGGGGCAGGATGTTTTCCTCAAATTCCCTGTACGTACCGATCCCCGGTTTTTCCTGCGCCATTCCGATATGGCATTCATAAATGAACAACCCTTTTGATGATTCGAGCCTGTAGTGGTCACCCTCCCAGTCGAAACGACCCGTGAACCAGAGCTGACCGGAGAAATTCTTTGTCTGTTCATCCTGCACCACGCGGGTAATGTAGGCGGGAATTCTGAACTGAGTCCCTCTTGGGGATCGGACCACAACCTTGATAAGGCTCCCGTGAACAAAGGAATTGCGGTATTCCTTTTCCGGCAGAAAGATTTCCCAGACACCGAACTCGTTGCGGGTCAAGGGATGCAAATTGTCATCCCATCCGTTGAAATCGCCTGTCAGATGAAGGGAATCAGCCATCGGTGCCCACTCCCGGTATATCCATCCCTTGTTGTGACGGTCGTAGTTGATCCCGAAATACCGGTATCCATCAGCAAATCGTAACAGACTGCCGAAGTCCCTTTCAATCTGTGCCAGTCTTTGACGATACCTTTCATACCTTTCGAGAATATCACGGGCACTCGGCTCAAGCCAGGGATCTGTTTTTACCAGATTGATTCGGGAATTCATCTTGTGTGCATGGATGACGATACAGTCCGGCAAAGGTAATAAATGCATCCCTCATCACCCGGGTACTGCATTCCTGCCGATACTTTTATTTATATCAATTCTAAATAATAGATTTTATTCGTACTTTTTACACAGCCGATAAGTAGCCTTGATGATGGAAATGAATGAAGTTCTCGAAAAAGTGCCGGGACATCTGATGAGCCTGGTCGTCGACCTACTTTACCCAAAATATACGGGACAGGATCACGCGGTATGGAGATATATCATAAGGCAGAATGTCCGCTACCTGCCCGGGGTTGCTCATCCTTCCTATCTTGCTGGATTAAGTAAGACAGGCATCAGCATCAACCGGATACCTCA
>JAFGHD010000155.1 GCA_016939365.1 Bacteroidales bacterium
GCTTTGGGTGGACATCACACCCGTAGGAGGCACCGATTACCACCTGGCTGACGCCGATTTCAGTCCGGACTGGCAGACCATGATGCCGTTCAGCAACGGACTGCGTCTTTCGTTCCCCGGAGGCAGGATATCGGATGACCTGGGATATACCTGGCAGGGACCTGCGCTGCTGGATTATGGTGTGGCCACCCATCCACTGGATCCCGATCTGATGGTCGGTTCCAACCACATCGGGACAGCCGTGAGCAACACCGGCCCTTACGGTCCCTTCATCAACAAAGCGAACATCGGCTTCACACGGATTCATGTCCGTCAGATCGCGGAAAGCAAGGGGGTTTATTATGCAGCGACGGATGCCGGTCTGGCCTGGACCAAGGAATACTTCAATCCGGCGATCACCGGCTACGACCAATGGATACCTCCGAACGGGCTGTTTCCCATTCCCAACGTCGGAGATGAGACCGGTGTTTCAGCAGTAACGGTCGATCCGAATGACAGCCTCCATGTGATCTGCGGCTTCCGCGAAGGATTCTTCGTCTCCTTCACAGGACCCACAGGATTCTTCCAGGTCATTCCACAGGACTGGAACATGATCCATCTTGATCCGTTTGTCACCGACATCCTTTTTGTCAATCCCAACCTCGTGATCGCAATTACCGGATACAAATTCAGGGAGGTCAGGGTGCCTCCCCCTCAGCCGGTGGGCAACATCTGGCGTTCCACCGACGGGGGACTGTCATGGTATATGGTCACCCCTTTCTTTCCTGATGAGTTTACCATGGGTAACACACTGGCTTTGGGATTTGACGGTTTTCAGGTACAACTCTACGCGGGTTCGGGTCATCAGGGGGGCATCATACCGCCCACGCCCGGGGCTCTTTGGAAAAGCACCAACATGGGGAACACCTGGTTCAAGGTCAATGACGGCCCATTCTCAGTTGGAGGCATCATACAGCCCGTCTTTGACCTGGACGTGATACCGGGCAGCACCGAGAAGCTCTTCCTGGCGGCCGACGAGGTGGTCGCCCGTTCCAATGACGGCGGAATTTCCTATATGATCTCCGGTGTACCCGGCAACGTGGGATCCTATTACTCCGTGCTGATCGACCCGGTATATCCTGATTCGGTAAACCTGGGTGCCGGCCGGAACCTGTTGAAATACAACTATCTGATCGATGAAGCCGATCTGAAGTTCAGGGGATTGCCTGGTGAGCCCTTACATGAGCTGGCATTGGGCTCCACCCTGGCCGGGACCTCCACCGGTGGTCATAAAATTGAGGAGGCCAAAAGATACTACCTCGATCTGACCTTATTTATTGAGGGGCCATTCAACGGGATCACAATGGACACCACCCTCAACGCGGCGGGGTACCTCCCGCTAAGCCAGCCCTTCAACACCTCCCCATGGAACTACAACGGTACGGAGAGTGTGACCGCCATCCCCAATTCCGATGTCGTAGACTGGGTACTGGTCGAACTCCGGGAGGCGGGCTCCGCACCCGCAGCAGGCTCCATCACACGCTTCGACCGGCAGGCCTGTTTCCTGTTGCGAAACGGAAAGATCTCCGGTAAGGATGGTGCCAGCAGCCCCCGGTTCAACCTGGTAGTTACCGAGGACATTTACGGGGTGATCTATTCCCCGAACCATATTCCTGTGATGTCGGCCAATGCACTTTCACTGCTGACCGAGACCTTTGCCTACAATTTCTCCACCGGCGCCACACAGGTTTACGGCGGCAGCAACGGACACAAGCAGCTGGCTGCAGGCGTGTGGGGCATGTTCAGCGGGGACGGCGATGCCGACGGGCAGGTGACTATGGGCGATAAGGTCGATGTATGGGCGGTGCAATCCGGATCATCAGGATACCTGAGCGGTGACTTCAACCGCGACAGCCAGGTAAATAATACGGATAAGATCTATTACTGGGGGCCCAATGCGGGAGTGGGCAGCCAGGTAGTACCATAACCTATCCTGTCATTCCCCATCATATTTCAAGGGGGCGTACCACAGAACCGGTACGCCCCCTTTCCTTTTCCAGGAAAATTATTACCTGAATAATCCATCCCCTCCCTTCCCTCATCCCGCACCGCCGTTCCCTCATTGTGTGTTGAAACCGCCCCCTCCGCCGCCGTAAATTAGCAGCAAATCACACAGATTTCTAAAAAATCAAACAAATGTTTCATCCAAAAAAACACCGAATCATGAAAAGAGCATTATTTTTCTCAGTCCTGGCCGCCATGATACTCATGGCAGGGTCAATCAGTGCCCAGAGCACATGCATCAGTGATGTTTCCCACACGGCCGATGCCTCCGCCGTGCTGGATGTCTATTCCACAGCCCGGGGGATGCTCCTTCCGCGTCTGACGACGACGCAGCGTACGGGGATCACCTCGCCGGCTACAGGTCTGGTGGTTTATGACACCGACATAAACAGCTTTTTCTTTTACGACGGTTCCTCCTGGGTTCAGGTCTCCAGCGGCCAACTGTGGTCAAGAACGGGTACAGATACCTATCTGTCCAACATGAGTGATAATCTCGTGATCGGCACAAACTCCAGTGCGCCGGGGTATAAGTTCTACGTTTTCGGCGCCGCTTCGCAGATGTCGCGTTTTGACGGACAGGTGGAGTTTTGGGATTTAGCCGGAGGTAAGATGAATGCGGACGTCAACAATGACGGCCTGAACAACGGAGTCATCAGTGTTTACAATGCGGCATCCAATGCCCGTATCAGGCTCAGATCTGGCGGAAATTCATTTTTCGCAGGAGGGAATGTATGCATTGGCGGCACCAATCCGCTGAACCTGCTGCACCTGATCGATCCGAACGGGACGGCTTCACCGCAGTTGCAGGTGGACAATCCCACCGGGGCGGGCAATACATCAATCGGGTATGGGTTTGGCGGGCTGACCTTTGCCGAGGGCATTGACGGAGCCACGGGTAATTATAAGCTGTGCAACACTCCGGGTCTTGCCCCTTCGTTCCAGGGTGACGGCAGTACCATGATGCGTGCTTTCAGGTCAGGTATCGTCGATCTCAACAACCAGAGCCGTGTCCGTGCCTGGCAGCAGCAAAACCCGATGCTGCCCATGGGTATGGGACAGCCGATCCCCTTCAACATCTGGACACCTGTGGATTATGAAATGATCTCCTATGACCAGCAGGGTGAGTTCACGACCGCCCTCACGCCTCCCTATTCACCAGGTGGCGGCCCGGCAGCAGCCTTCTTCAGAGCTACGGAAGAGGGTTATTACCAGGTGAACGCCCGGACCGACTTCTGGCTGTATGACACCTTTTACCACGAGGAAATCAACTTTCCGCTCTATCCGGGTTATGTCTCCATCGCCATCGTCGTCACCGACCAGCAGGGAGTCACTACCATGTATGCCCAGGGCAACAAGCTGCAGGGTGCCGACAATGCTCCCATGGGCAACTGGAGCAAGCTGGAGAATAACCTGGCTCCCAATGTCAGTGATGTTGTCTACCTGAAGAAGAACGAAACCATTGAGATATGGGTCTGGCAGAGCCTGTGGAACAATCCCATCCCACTCAGGGTAGGCCCGAACATGGATCCGGGTGTCATGGTTCCTCCTCCTTCACAGACCTATGTATCAGTTCACAAAGTCAGCTAATATCATTACAAGTCAAACCATCAAAGCTCCTGAACAATGAAAACAAAAGCAAACAAAGTCCTCCTGCTCAGCCTGATCCTGGCAGGACTGGCCCTGACGGGCTATCCACAGGGGCTGACCAACAGCGGAGGCTACATCACAGGGTCCTCCTCCAGCTATATCATCTTCAACGGAGGCAGCAACATGACCCTGAAGAGCACCACCCCCGACCGGACCACGTTCGGAAACATGAAGATTGATTTCACAGGCACCAACACGTATAAGCTAACCATACCCGATGATTCATATGTGACGGTTTCAGGGACCCTTACGCTGGACGACAGCCTCTACCTCGAGGCCTCCTCTTCCGGAATGGCATCGCTGATCACCAACGGCAGCGTATCGGGTACCCAATGCACCGTGGAAGAGTTCCTTGTGGACGACCAGTGGCACCTGGTCTCCTCACCCGTGGCC
>JAFGHD010000156.1 GCA_016939365.1 Bacteroidales bacterium
ATGTGCATATGATGCTCCCTGAGCGCCTTGTAACGGTCTGTAAAACCATCAGAGGCGATATCGCCGGTACGGAGGCCATTTCTTCCGGTTTTGTCGGTGTATGCCGGTCCGATCCCTTTAAGGGTGGACCCGATCTTTTTGCTGCCGCGGATACTTTCAAGGACTGCATCCAGTAAACGGTGAGAAGGAAGGATCAGATGCGCTTTCCTTGAGACCATGAGCCTTTTTTCGACATCGATCCCATGCTGCTGCAGCTGATTGAGCTCCCTGAGCAGGATCAGTGGGTCGATCAGGACACCGTTTCCGACTACATTGACTTTCCCGGGATAAAAGATACCGGAAGGGATGGTATGAAGAATGAATTTATGGTTGTCGAATCCGATCGTGTGCCCTGCATTGGGTCCGCCCTGAAACCGGCAGATGATGTCATACCCGGGCGCCAGGACGTCCACAATCTTTCCTTTACCTTCATCTCCCCATTGAAGGCCCAGAAGCACATCAGCTTTCATGTTCAGGAATGGGTTGATTGTGAAAGGTCAGGGCTATTCTTCCTGCGTGTTCCGTAAAAGGTAAGTGAATGGTGGCTGACATTCAGATTCAGTTCGTTTTCAACGGTTTCCTTGATCTGCTGAACCCGTGGATCGGAAAATTCGATGACCTCTCCGGTTTCGAGGTCGATAAAGTGATCATGCTGACGCGTCTGGAAAGACTTCTCGAATTGGGCACAGTTGTTGCCAAACTGATGTTTGTTTACCAGGTTGCAATCCAGAAGCAGTTCGATGGTATTGTAAAGTGTCGCACGGCTCACCCTGTATTTGTTGTTCTTCATCCGGATATACAGGGTCTCGATATCGAAATGGCCGTCGGTAGCATAGATCTCCTTGAGAATGGTATAGCGTTCCGGCGTTTTCCGGTGCCCCTTTGATTCCAGGTATTCCGTGAAGAGCTTCTTAACCACTTCAAAATTATCCCGGTCGGAGTTTTTCATTGGATTATTTGCTTAATTCTTCATTGACCCGATAAAAGTAGAAAAAATTTTTATCACTATTTGGAATAAATAAAAATTATTTGAATACAGACGGAGTCAGGCGGTCTGCAAATACAGGATGGCTATTATTATTTGATTCTCATCACTTCCCGGACATCCGGATTTTTTTTGAGCAGGCTGATGAGTTGGGACAGGTTGCGGGTACTGTAGACATAGAGCATGGTGGTGGCACTGATGATACCTCCGTTGGATTCCAGGTGAAAGGAATGGATATTGAGGTTCATTTCTTCCGTGATGACATGAATGATCTCCTTGATGATTCCTTTTTTATCGATCCCTGATATCCTGATCCCCGTGAGAAATCCGACAGTTTCGCTGTCATTCCATATGGTTTTGATGATCCTGTTACCGAATTTGGACATCTCGTCGATCGCTACCGGGCAGTTGGTGCGGTGGATGCGGATGGCCTCGTTGGGCCTGATGAATCCCACGATCTCGTCGCCCGGTATCGGATGGCAGCAATCCGCGATGTCGTAGCTGATTTTGTGTGTTCCGCCTTTGGCGGGATGGTTGTCCTCATTGCCACTGATTGCTTCAATGATGGTTTCAGAGAGGGTATTATGGTCTGATCCACGTGATTTAAAGGGAAGACGGATGATCTGTGAGAACCATCTGCCTTTGGAGTCACGGGTGATGGCAATCCTCACCTCTTTCCGGCCGATCACCCCCCTTGCCAAGTCATAAAAAAGGTCGAGAGGGGTGGGGTAATTATACTTCCGCTGGATCAGTGCCAGGTGGGCGGGATCCGGTTTCAGAACCAGTTCTTCAAGGTACTTTTCAAGTAACTGCCTGCCTTCTTCGTAATATTTTTTCTTTTCTTCCCTGATGGCATTTTTTATCTGTGTTTTGGCGCGTGTGGTGACCACATAGGAGAACCATTCCTCCCGGGGCAACTGCTTCTGGGATGTAAGCACCTCAACCTGGTCACCCGATCTCAACCGGTGGTTCATCGGTGCGAGTTTATGGTTCACTTTGGCGCCGATGCAGGTGTTGCCGATCTCGGAGTGGATGGCATATGCGAAATCCAGGACGGATGAGTTGACCGGAAGGTTCCTGAGTTCACCCCTGGGTGTGAAAACGTAGATTTCATCGGTAAAGAGGAATCCCTTGAAATCATCAACGAAATCGAGTGCGGTGGAATCACTGCTCTGGAGGATGTCGCGTATTCTGTTGAGCCATCGGTCGATATTGGTCTCCCGGTTGACCGGTTCCCCGTCCTTGTATCTCCAGTGGGCTGCGAATCCCTTTTCCGCGATTTCATCCATACGGAGCGTTCGTACCTGGACCTCCACCCACTGGCCGGTATTACTCATGACTGTTGTATGGAGGGCCTCATAACCATTCGCCTTGGGGATGGATATCCAGTCACGCAACCGGTCAATATTGGGCCGGTAATGATCGGTAACGATCGAGTAAACCCTCCAGCAATCCACCTTTTCCTTTTCCGGAGGCGTATCAATGATGATCCGGACCGCAAAGAGGTCATAGACCTCCTCAAAGGGGATCCCCTTGGCCTTCATCTTCTCCCAGATCGAGTGCACCGACTTTTCGCGTGTAATGATCCGGAATTTAAAATGCTCCTGGTTGAGCGATTTCTTGAGGGGAAGGATGAATTTTGTGATGAACCGTTTACGCTCCTTTTCGGACTCCCGTAATTTTTCAACGATATCCCGGTAGATGTCTGGTTCGGTGTATTTCAGGGCCAGGTCTTCCAGTTCGGTCTTTATGGCATACAGACCCAGGCGGTGGGCCAGAGGTGCGAAGAGGTACAGGGTTTCCGAAGCGATCTTGAGCTGTTTGTCCTTGGGAAGTGCACCGAGGGTGCGCATATTGTGCAGACGGTCGGCCAGCTTGATCAGGATGACGCGGACGTCATCCGACAGGGTGAGCAGCATCTTCTTGAAATTCTCAGCCTGTAGCGAGGAGGTCTGATCGAAGATATCCCCGATCTTGGTGAGCCCGTCGATAATACGGGCCACTGTTTTCCCGAAGAGGTGCTCGATATCCTGAAGGGAATACTCTGTGTCTTCTACAACGTCGTGCAGCAGTGCGCACTGGATGGAGACCGTTCCCAGACCGATCTCCTCTGCCACAATCCTGGCAACCTCCAGCGGATGAAAGATATAGGGTTCACCTGTCTTGCGCCGCATGGTGCGGTGGGCTTCAGCGGCAAACTGAAAGGTCTTCCTGACCAGCCGACGTTCCTTTTCATCCGTCGGTTTCCATGCGGACAACAGCCTCCGGTACTTGCCGAGAATAGCGCTTCGTTCCTGTAACTGATCTGCCTGTTGCATCTCCCGGATATGCCTTGTTTCCCCGACAAAGTTACATCAATCCGGGTAACCGAGATCAGGGTGGTACGATGATTGAAGTGTCAGAAAGTGCCACACGGAAGCCGGCGTAATCATACATGAGATGTTCGCGGTGGTTATGACGGTCGGATACCCTGCAGTAGTCCGGTCCGAAATGCCACGAACCACCCCTCATTACGCGCATTTCATTGGTCCTGTTCTCCCCCTGATCGGGTTCATCCGGCTCATTGAAAGGGTAAGGATGCCAGATGTTGCTGCACCATTCCCAGGTATTTCCTGCCATATCATGGAGTCCTAACGGATTGGCTGGAAAGCTGCCCACCGGCGAAGTGAATTCCCAGCAATCCTTTCCGGAAATGCCTGCATAATTGGCTATATCATGGTCTATCTGTCCCGTGGCAGTGCCATAGTCAAGCTGCCTGTCGCCGGCAGCGGCGGCATATTCCCATTCCGCTTCCGTAGGCATCCGGACTCCTGCCCATTCACAGTAGGCTGCAGCATCCTTCCATTTGATCCCGGTTACCGGATGATCGGGCCGGTTAAGTAACGGATCGTCCCAGAACGGGGGTTCATTATGCCCGGTCACACTGAGGAAAAGGCTATATTGCCTGTTGGTGATTTCATATTTACCCAGCCAGAATCCTTCCACACGGACACGGTGGACCGGCATTTCATCTTCGTGGAGCCCGCTTCCCATAGAAAACTCTCCTCCCGGTATCCACAACAACTCGGTTCCATCGGCAGGATTTGTAAATACTAAGGCCTGGTCTGGATCATTTCCTTCCAGGGGTACTATGACCATGAGGGCCAACATGAAGGAACCGCCCAGGAGAAAACGATTCCGGCCCCTCTCCGTTCCGGATCTTAACATCATAAATGCCTCCGCGAAATCATGTGTATTCATTTCATCCGGTGTGCGCACCATTTTTTGCCTTTGGAGCTGTGACCATCCCTGATCAAACCATTGATCTCATCGCCATTGACGAATCCCGTATAGGTCAGGCCCGCCACTTCAAACCATATATTGGCGCCCCAGGAATAGAAGGGGATATCATGATATCCGGATCCCGTTTTTTCGAAATCTGCACTCAGGGCTCCATTTACCGGTTTATTGATTTGGAGAACGAACTCTGTTCCTGGCGATCCCGGGCTGATATTTTTACCTTTCCACTTTCCGGTAATCGTCACCGGTTTGCGGACGGCCGACCAGGCGAATGTGCTGTCATACATGCCCTGGCTCCATTGCTGTGTCCCCCGGATGGTGTCATTACATACCTGTCCCCTGTAAACGATATGCACATTCTTGCCGTTCACCGGAATGTCCGATTCAAATCTCAGATCCGTTCCCTCTAGCAGAGCTTCTCCAGGGGATGAGGGTGCATAGTCAGGGGACATAAAGCGGAATACGACTCCCTGGAAATTCTGGGATAAACGGACATGCCAGCGGGTTATATCCCCTAGCGGTGTCCCTGTGGTCCAGTACCAGTCTCCTCCTGCATATGCAGGCATGATCCAAAGGAATATTTTGTTGTTCCGTGCCTTGGGGTGCCTAACAGTGGAATCCGGTTCCCAGTATCCCATATCGAAGGCATGTGAGATCACACGGCTTCCGGGTTTCAGTTGATGAAACAGGTGAGGTCTTAAGCTGATATTAATGCGGCTCAGAAGGTAGAGGGTTACCACTGAGGCCTCGCTGAAGTCATATTCCAGGATGTCGGCTGTAATGAACCTGACCTTACCGGTCACGCCTGCCATCCCTGCGTTTTCATCGGCCTCCCTGATACGCTGAGGATCGATATCGATACCGGTTCCAAGGATGCCATACTTTTTGGCTACCTCGATCGGAATCCTGCCGTCCCCGCAACCGAGATCATATAAAATATCCGATGGTTTGATATCAGCCAGCTCCAGCATGGCGTCAACCACCCATGGATGTGTGGGTTCGAACGGGACATCCAGCCTGGGATTGTTATCCTGGCAGAGGACTGTGCCGATAATTCCTGATAAAGGAATGCCGGGAGCCGCACAAAGAATACAGAGGAGTAACAATATGCTTTTCATTGTGGATCATTGCTGTTTATCTTCCCGTTCAGTCGGCGGGAGTTTTTTTCTTGTCAGATAATAGACAGGAATCCCGGTTGCCAAAACCAGAACACCGAACAGAGCTCCTGCTTTCGTATAGACAAGGCTCGAAAATAACATAAAACCGCACATCATGCAAAAGATCAATGCAACTGAGGCATACAACCATTTATTGGTTTTCATTCCGGTGTTGATAAGAGACAAGGCCGAAATAGCGATCATGAGGAGGAATAACCAGAATACAGGGGCTGTATATTCCACCAGTGTCTCGAAACCGTCCCTGAACCGGTAGCCCAGTCCTGCGAAGAGGATCAGACTGACGGCGATGGTTCCCTGCAAAAGAAGTGCAGTTACGGGGGTGTCCAGTGTTCTGTTCCATTTTCCGAGCCAGTGAAATCCGAAGCGGTGGTTTTTCCCGATTGCAATAATTGACCTCGCGCCTGTGAAAATGCATCCATTGACTGAGCTCAGGGTGGCTAATATGATCAGTCCGGACAATACCAGGCCTCCCTGTTTTCCCAGCAGGCACTCCATAGCATTGAAGGCCACTACGCCTGAGCTCTTCATCCCTTCCAACCCCAGGGCGTTCAGATAGGCTGCATTGACCATGATATAGAGTCCTGTCAGCAAAAAAACGGATAATGCGAACACATATATGATATTCTTTTTCCGGTTCTGCAGTTCACCTGTTGTGTAGGCTGCTTCGTTCCATCCTCCATAGGTATACAGCACAAATACCAGAGCCAGCCCGATGGCGCCCAGTTTTTCAATTCCGGGCTCAGACGAGACTGGCTGTGGCTCCGGTGCACTGAATGACACCAGGCTGAGTACACACAATCCGGCGATGATGGAGACCGTCAGAAGATTCTGGATCGTTTTGCTCATTTTTAGCCCGAGAATATTTGACAGGGTCAGGATGGACACTGCGGCACAGGCATACAATGCAGATGACTGGCGACCCAGTGAATGGAACTGGGATGCATAATCGCCGAAAATATAGGCAATGGATGCGATGGATCCGGTCTGTATCACAGTCATCCTTGACCATGCGAACAGGAAACCGACAGGTTGCCTGTAGAAGTTTGACAGATAGTGGTATTCACCACCGATATCCGGGTATTTCCCTGCCAGTTCCGCATAGGTGAGTGCGCCGCAAAAACAAAACAATCCGCCAGCCAGCCAGATCAGCAGCATAGAGCCCGGATGGCTGAACTCCTGGGCAACAATGCCCGGTGCCTTGAAAATGCCGGCTCCTACCGTAATGCCGATGACAATACAGACGGAATCAAAGACGGTTATGGATCTCACCGGATGTTGCCTCGCCACACCGAACAAGATTCGGTCCGAAGGGATAAGAGGCAGGAGTGCTATTCTTCCTCCAATGCCTCCCTGTCTTTCCGGGTGAGCTCCCAACCGCTTGTCGTTTGTGAGGCATAAGGCTGTGCAATGCAGATCCACATTTTGGAGATGTTGTTCTCGACCTTTCTGAAAACGACATCAAGGTAAACCTCCGAACTGGCGGATGTGTGGGCGCCTGACGTTCTTTTCATCCAACCCGGGGAGCATTTGAGGGTTTTCAGTGGCTTGTCGTCATCCGGTCTTTTGGAGAAGGTGGATATGGCATCACGGGGAGCGACCTCTTCCTTGGTGCCGTCATCTCCATGGTAATAGTGCAATGTGATGTCGGCGGCAGCAATCTCAATTTCAGCTCCTGCAGGCTTTTCGATCTTCAGGGTAAGCAATGCCATACGATATCCTGCTTCCTCCGTTACCGTGTACTGATCGGTTTCGTATTTTTCAAGATAAATGCAATTGACGATCCCGATACTACCGATGTCTGGAACAAGCGGCGGGCTGTTTTGTCCGACGGTGCTTAAAGCAATAAAAATTCCCAGAATCCCTGAAATACACATTGCGCGTTTCATTTTCTTTCCTCCATAGGTTTTGTTA
>JAFGHD010000026.1 GCA_016939365.1 Bacteroidales bacterium
ACTTTTTGGGGTACACAATGGAATACCTTTAGGCCCGCCTTTGTCCTCCCTTCGGCCCGGACTTCGGCGGGTAAAGAAGTCGTGAGCGACACTGAGATTTACCCGCCGTAATACCGCGTCAGCGGGATGCAGGCGGGCAGGGAAGTACTGCCCGATAATCAATGACAATAATGTCAATTACGTTTTTATCTGATCCGGGATGGATTGGAGGCGCTGAACCGGATGTTTGAGTTGAAGGTTATATTCATTGCTTTGAGTAACGTATCCCATCCCGATTCTCCGCCAGGAAGTGCGGTTGATGACGGTTGCGTTGGCATGAGCGGGGATTCGGGTTAATCCGGATTCAGTCTTGTGCCTGGACGGATGATCCGGAAATGAAAAAACCAGGAACCCCATTTTCCATAAGGGTTCCCGGTCTCAGAGAATGAATTCATTCACATCATTCCGGAACGCAGCATTTATAGGTATGGAAGGGCTTTACCGGGGTTAACTGAGTATTTCCCGGCACCTGCCCGCCCATACCTGTATTGGGCACCCAGACATCGTTCTTGTCGCCGTTGTTCACCTGGTTGTCCATATTGAAGTCTCCGGCCAGGTAGCCGCCGGTGCCGGCCTGTGGCGACCAGACATCCAGCTTATCGCCGTTGTTGATCTGGCCGTCGGCGTTACCGTCTCCTCCGGCCATGCCCCAGAGACCCGGATCGAGCTCCTTGTGGGCGTTGATCCCGCCGTAAACCTGACCTGCTGATGTGCTGAAATCATACGTATAGGTGTTGCCTGAGAGTGCAAGCGGATTGCCCGATATGATCCCGATATGGTTCCTGTGCCAGAGCACCACGAATAGCTGATCATTGACAGGTGCGCTGAACTCCAGGTTCCCCCCGGTCGTATAACTTACGATCCGGCCGTCATTCCTGATGAAGGCGGCCTGTCGGGCGATCACGGTGGCTGGGGTGGCCTGAGCCGCCGAAGTGGCGTCCCGGAGCTCCACCAGGATCCAGTCCACATAGCCGGGATCCACAGAAGCCACGCTTTCCGTGCCGGTGTAGTTCCAGGGTGCCGTATTATAAGGCTGGGAAAGCGGTATAAACGTTGTCAGGTATGTATTCATGGCGCCGCCGTTGTACGGGCCTTCCAGAAAAGCGACCAGAGATACCTGATAGCCGGATGAAGACCAGTGCACCCTCCCGTAGGGGTCATGCTCATATGCCTCTCCGGCAAAGCCCCCGGTGGCGTCAATCAGATTGACCGACCCGGCATTGTTGGTTTTAGAGACATTGTACAACCCACCCCACGTATTATCAGGGAATGAGGCACTTGCCACATACAGGTTCTGATCATTCTCGATCCGGAGCAGGGCACCGCCCGGCTCCCCGTGAGCGAACGAGCAATCGCTGAACGGGTTTGTGTTGATGATGGATCCGTTCTGGGTAATCCGGATACCATCTGCGTTCATGTATTCCAGGTCGGCAAACCTGACGGCCAGCTTGCCCCCTGCATCGACTGCAAACATGTAATATCCGCCTGATACGGCAGTGACCCTGGCCCTTTCGGAAGGTGTACCGGTCAGTGTCAGCTGCCCGCCGGATACCCAAAGATTTGCTCCGTCCCCCATCTCAAGAACCGAGCTGTTCCTGGCCAGCAATAAACCATCCTGTAAAACCTGCAGGGCCCCTATGGTCGTGAGTGTGCAATTGTTAACATCGACCGTTCCGTCATAAATGGCCATATCGGTGACTTCCATATCGGAATTCAGCACGAGCATGGCGGTCGCCTTGCCCTTTTCGCCCATCATATCCACCCGGAAATATCCGAAATCCGTATTATTCGAACCCTGGTTCCCGAAGCTGCGTACGGCCGCACCCAGGATCTCCAGGGTACAGGTATTGTCGCTCCATAATCCGCCGCTACCAATGAGGAGGTCACCATAAAAATAGTGGTGAAGTCCGGGCGTCCCATAATACCAGCGGCCTGAGACCAGACGACAGTCATTGTTCACCTGTACCCTGGAATCAGGCTCCACACTGCCCCCGTTTTTATCAACCGTCAGGTCATAAAATGTCAGGAGGTTGCCGGCCTGAAAGAGTGCCTGATCATTACTCCCCTCCAGAATCACTTCAGATGATCCCGGATTGAAACCAACCAGGTCATTGAATGTGGTATTATTATCGACCAGGTCGCTTTTGAGACGTATCTCGACGCCCGCGGCTGCCGGATTGGCATTCAATCCCGCATCAGGCTGTATGCCCACTGGCCCGTTGACCACCAAAGCAGCAAAATGGTTAAGTTTCAGCGTGCCATCGTTGATTTCCAGATTGCCTGCCACCTCGACCGTTTTGTTGGAATATATCTCAAGGTAATTTGCTCCTGTGAGCGGTTTGTTGACCATCATATTGAAAAACATCTGATCCGAACGGACGGCAGCGGGCTGATCAGTGAAGAACTCCACCTTGCCACTGTTCATCAGCACCGATCCCGGCCCGGCATCGTTTGTCCAGTTCCTTCCCACATAGAGGTCATGACCATTGGTTTCCATGTATCCGGAAATGATATGGACATCACGGCTGATGGTCATATCACCCAGCAGGCCAGCGGTTCCGCCCGACCTGTTGAAATCAAGATCATGGATAAAATTGCCTGTTGCCAGCTGGATGGTGGCGTTGCCCGATCCGGTCAACTCCGTGGTGCCGCCGTTCTGCTGGAATGTACCTGAGGTGGTAGCACTGAAGCTGCTTCCGAGCCTGATGGTGCCGCCGCTGAGGGTGGAGGTCAGTCCTGAGTAAAGGCTGAGCGGCCGTGCAAGGCATGCGAACAGGCCCCCGTACATGTTGAACTCCCCTCTGAGATAGACCCACGTGGTCGCAGGCTCATCATAAATGAACTCACCGGTGTTCATGGTGACGTGGGAAGATGTGGCGGATGAGAAAAATCCGTGTACCTGGACCGATGCATCGGTTAAATTCAGCGAACCTGCCAGGATGAAAGTGCCGTTGAAAACGGCGGTATCACCGGTATGCATCGACATGACGGAACCGGTCTTCACATCCATGGTACCGTTCACCTCCAGCCTGGCATTGGTGTATGCAGACGGCATTTCCATCTCCGTCGCGGCATACAGCGTCATATTGTTATCCACCGTGAGGTCTGAATCGGTTTTCAGTCTGATCCTGCCGTCGATAACCACCAGATCGTGCAACACCACGACGTCGGTACTGTTGCTGAGATGAACGAAATTCAGTGAAGGATCGGGCTTGTTGACCTCAAGGTCATAGAAGGTTTCGCTGTTGTAAATATCGGCGCTTTGATTGCTGTTGAACACCACCTTGTTGGTGCTTTCAATAAATGCGGCAGGCCCCGCTGTGTTGCTCCAGTCGCCTCCGATATACATGTCGAAGGTGCCGGTGTTCAGTTCACCGTTCATGATGGTGATGTCGTTCAGGAGGGTGATGTCGGACAGAAGGGTGGCAGCACCTGCCCCCTTGTTCACCCTTACGTTATTGAAATGGTTACCGGAAGAGCAGTTGATATTTGATGCGTCATTACCCATGAATTCGATGACCCCCCCGGTCTGCATCCAGGTACCTGCGTCTGTAGCCTGGAAGTGGCCTCCCGCCCGGATCATGCCGCCGCTGATCACCGATGAGGTCATCAGCGAAGAGGTGCTCAGGCCCCTGTGGGTGAACTCGAACAGCCCGTCATATATGGCGAAATCACCCCGCAGATATACCCATGACGTGCCTGTCTGATCATAGACGAACTCGCCGCTGTTCAGGGTAAATCCGGATCCTGATGCTGAGGAGAAGAGACCGTGCACGGTCACTGAGGCATCCGTAAGGTCTACATCACCCACGTTGGTAAATCCGGAATTGAATACCGCCGTATCTCCGGTATCCATGCTGAACAATCCTCCCGAATGGATATACATGGTGCCGTCCACCATAAGATTGGCATTGGTGTAAGCAGACGGGAACTCCGCAATGGAGCCCGGGAACAGGGTCATACCGCCTGCCACATGCATCGAGGTATTGTTCTTCATCCTGAGGATTCCATCCAATACTTCCATGTTGTTGAACACGTTTACCGACACGCCGTCATTCACATGCAGCAGGTTCTTCATTGCATCAGGCTTGTTGACTTCCAGACGATAGAAGTTTTCATCGGTATACAGGATGGTGCTCAGATTGCTGTTGAACACCACACTGTTGTTGTTTTCAATAAAGGCATTGGGGCCGGCGTTGTTGGTCCAGCTGCCGCCGACATACACGTCGTAGTTGACTGTATTCAGGAAGCCCGACAGAAGGGTGAAATGCCTTTTGACGGTGATTTCATTGCTGAGGGTAAGCGTCCCGGTTCCCTTGTCAATGATCAGGTCGTAAAAATGGTTTCCGGCGGAGCATGCCACCGTCGAGGTCGTATTGCCGAAGAATTCGGTTGTTCCTCCTGTCTGCAGCCATCTTCCCGGATCGATCGCTTCAAAGTTACCGCCCACCCTGACCTGGCCTCCGGTGATGGTGGAAGAAGTGAGCATTGACGAGGCGCTCATGCCCCGGTGGGTGAATTCAAACAATCCCCCGTTCATGGAAAAACTGCCGCGCAGATAGCCCCAGCCGGTACTCATTTCATCATAGATGAATTCGCCGCTGTGAAGGATCAGTGAAGAATACTGGCCGGAGGAGAAGAAGCCGTGCACCTTGACCGATGCATTGGTGATATCGAGGGTTCCCAGATGTATGAAATCGGAATTGAACACGACGGTATCGCCCGTATGGATGGTCATGGCGCCCCCCTCGGCAATCTCCATCACACCGTTGACATTGATGCGGCAGTTGGTATGTCCTTCATAAAGCCTCACCTCAGCGCTGTTGCTTACATCCATATCATTAGTAACGTTAAGTATTGCATTGTCCTGGAGGCTGAGCATACCGTCTGTCACAACCAGGTTATTGCTGACGTTGACGGCAATCCCCTCTTCCAGGTATAACAGGCAATAGCTGGGGTTGCTTTTGTTGACCATCAGGTTGTAAAAGGTTTCACCGGTATTGATATAGCTGGTGCTGGGCCCGGAAAAGGTGACATCGCTGTTGCCTTCCATGAATCCGTCATCTCCATGGTCGTTGGACCAGTTACCGTTGACGAAAATATTCCCGTTATCCGGATCGATCACACCGGCGGGCTCAATGGCCAGATTCCCCATGATTGTCAGATCGTGGCCATTGGTGTTGAATGAGCCGCAACTGAGGGTCAGATCGTGGTTCACGCTGAGGGGTTGGGCCATGTTTACCGTCCCTGTGGTCTCCTTGTTAATTTTCAGGTCATGGAAATAGTTGGTGCTTTCCATATCGATGGTGGGAGACCCTGTGCCGATAAATTCCACGGTACCCGCGCCGGGCTGGAAAGTTCCCGCATACAATGCCCGGAAACTCCAGCCGATCTTCATATCACCGCCGTTATAGATGAAATTGGAGGCGGAGCCGAACTGGATTCCATTGTAGGTGACCTGCAGGATGCCGCCGTTGAGTTCCACATTGCCGCCGATGCTGTTGTAGGAGCCGGAATAGGGTTTATGCAGGACAAACTGGCCTCCGTCGATGATCAGGGTTCCGCCTGTCATGAGGAGGAAATCATCCATTGCAAAGGCATTTCCGCCATCCACATGAATGGTTCCCAGGCAGTTGAAATCCCCGTAAGTCATCAGGCCACCGTTGTTTGATATTTCCAGGGTTGAGTTGGTGTTCACCATGGTGATGCCGTTCACGATCAGCTGGTGGCTGCCCGTCTGAAACGAGGTGTTCTCATATAGTGCCATGTTGCCGCTGACAAGCACCGGATTATTGGTATAAAGACTGATGCCCGCAATACCTCCCGGGTTATTGATATCGAGGTCTCCGAAACAGCTGTTGTCATCGTTATTTTTAAGGTTTTGGTTGCCGGCTCCGTTTGCTATGGCTTTATGGCCGGGGCTAAGGATGGCCTCGCTTCCGGCCAGAAAGTTCCATGCCCCGCCGAAACAGATCTTTCCGGCAGTGCAGGCCGCAGTGGCCCCGGATCCCCAGTCCACCTGGTCCGCCACATTGATCTGGTCGGCAGAGGCATCCATAATCAGGTTTCCGGAGATATATAAATCATCATTTACATTTACTATATATCCGTTCACATCAAAACTCCCGTCATCCACCCCCAGGTCATCGTCTATATACAGGGCGCTGGTCACAGTCACCTTTTCTGACTTGGTACTTTCCGGTCCCAGAGAGCCGTCCCTGTTGGTTTCACCGGAATGCGGCATCATCTTCAGTGGGGATGTGCCTTTGCCATTCTCCTTGGCAGACTTGTTTATTTTGATGGAATAAAAGCTGCTACCCGTGCCATGAGCCAGGTCGGCATCATATGAACCATACAGTTCTATCTGTCCACCGGCTGGATTGAAGGTAGTGCTGGGACCGGTAAAGTGGCCCACGGTGCGGATCGTGCCGCCGGTTATGTTTTCAGTAAGTGTATAGGTGGTACTGTTATTCAGATAGATGCTCTGATCGGTGAAGTCGAGGGTTCCCCCGCTCATGGTGAGGGAGGCATTGGCGGCAAATGGCCACCAGCTGGAGCCTGTCCCTCCGCGGACATAAAAGTTTCCCCCGGTCATGCTGATGCTGGCATTCAGGTCGATCCACCCATCGCTGTTGGTCAGATCGATCGTTCCCCCTAATGTGAGGATAAAATCCCCGAAGATGCCGCTATCGGCCAGATCACTTGCGGTAAAACTACCGTTCGACACATCCAGCCCGCCGGAGGTCCAGTCATAGACGGAACATTCGATACCATGTCCGCCCAGGACCAGGTCACCGGCTGTATTGTTCATCTCAAGTGTATGGAATGTTTCATCATTGTTAATGGTTTGATTGGCGGAGCCGTTAAAAATGACCCTGCTCGTACCTTCAACAAAGCCTGAAGTCCCAGCATTGTTGGTCCAGTCACCCTGAAGGGTCAATGTATTTCCGTTCAGATCCATAGCACCGCTGTTGATGACCAGATCGCCGCGTACGTCTGTATCAGCAAGCACTTCGAAAGTTCCTGAGGAATTCAGGGTCAGATGGTTGAAATAGCAATCGGGAAGTGGGGTATAATTAACTCCCGGTCCATTGTAAACAAAAGTGCCGTCGTAAAACAGGTGTATCCCGTCGCAGTCAAACTGCCCGTCCACGATCAGGTTCCTGATGGAATACTGCCTGTAGGACGCATCGGTGTATATGAACATATTACCGGAGACATGGAGGTCCTGGGTGGATGAATTGCTGTAAAGCACATATTTCCCGGGATCCTTGTCAATGATGAGGTGTCTGAAATGGAAATCCGCATCATAGATTTTCATAGTACTGGAAAACGCCCCAGTAAACTTAACGAAGCCATAATCGATCGATACATCTGATCCGTCATTGCAATCCCAGTGGCCCCGGACTTCCAGAACTGAAGATGTTCCCGTGATACTGGAAGAGGATCCGGTTTGCCAGGTCACATCAGCTGTTACAATGAGTTGCGAGGTGTTTCCGGTCATCCTGAGCTCTCCGGCAACATCCAGGTCACCGTTCACGGTCAGCATGAAGCCTGTGATATCCAGGTTGGCCCCTGATTCTATGGTGAGGCTCATGCACTCCGCAGTACCCGTGACAACCGGGTAATGCGGACGGCCGGAAATGATGGTCACGTGGGTAGTGGCATCCGGCACATCCCCGTCCATCCAGTTATTGGCGTTATACCAATCGGTGGAATAGGTTCCGGCCCATACCCCGTCCGCATCGGTGAGCACCTCACCCTGGTAGGTGATCCTGTTATAGGCGGTCACGGTCAGCTTTATGACCGGGCAACTGATGGTGGGCGGAAGTGACAGGTAGACCTGGCCGTTGATATTGGTATATCCTGAGGCGATGATCTCCCCCGGGCAGGAAAGGCAAACCAGGGCACCTTCCATTCCTGCATCGACAAAGAAGGTGGTTTGACCTGAGCTGATACCCGGATCATGATACACTGAAAGCGATGACGGTGTGTCCGTTCTGTAAGCCAGCGAGCCGTCGCCGAAGATATGCCAGGTCATGAACATATCCACGCCGGCCTGGCCCTTGATGTCGATCATGGCGCAGGAGCCGTTGAACCAGAGCGCTCCGATGGAATAATAATCCTCATCCACCAGATGCTGGATGGAATAATCCTGTGCCACCATAGGCGGTACCCATGACTGGTTGA
>JAFGHD010000157.1 GCA_016939365.1 Bacteroidales bacterium
GATTACCATAAGCTTCACTTCGGAACCTGAACGGCCTTCATCATCCACCCAGCACCCCAGGATGTATCCGGTGTTACAAAAGTATTGTGATCCCGGATCTGTCTTGCCCTCAATGATATGCACAGGTCGTTTGAAAAACCTGCGACTTGGGAAACATATATAGATGATCAGATCGAATTAATGAAAAATTAACATTTAGAAAAGGACTTGGCAGTAAATTTGTAACTCATGTCGGTATAGGTCGATGAAAAGGAGTGATAGGAAGCTTTGGTCTAATCTGCTGGTAAGCATACTGATCAGCCCCTATTTCATGGCACTGATCCTCACGGCAGCAGTGGTTCCCTTTTTGCCTTCAGTTGACCGGTACTTCGTGGAGGAGGCCGGTTGTGCCCGCACAGACAAGCCCGGCAGTATTGTGAACTGGTACGACATGAACGGGGACCGGGTGAGTGAAAAACTGATCCTGTTCAATAACAATGTCGGCCAGGCGGCGGTGAAAATGGAGGATGCCAGGGGCGGCCTGGGCGGCTGGTGGGATTTCAGGGGAAGTTCTGATGCGATTCAACCCTTTTTTGGTGATTATGATCATGACAGTCTTGCCGAGATCTATTTCGTTTCCCGTGCGGAAGATTCGTTGTTTCTGGCCTCACTGGAGCCTTTTTCTGCTCCCGGCGAAAAAGGAAGTCAGGTTTTTCTGACCCTTCTCAGGAATGCCAACGGAATATTTGATTTCGGCGTGGGCTCCACCTTTCTATGTGATATGCAGGGTGACGGCTTCGATGAGGTGCATGTCACTGCCCGGGCGGGCCATTCATTGCTCCCCAGAACCCATTTCGTGTTTGACCGTTATAATGATACAATATTGAAAGGACCTGTTTCCGGAGGCCTCGGGCACTTTTATCCTGCCAATGTGGATCATGATGCCTTTCCCGAGCTCATCTGGGTATCCTCAAGCCTGAGGAACCTGCCCGATACCCTTGATATCCCTCTTCACGACAGTTGTGCATGGCTGGCAGTCCTTGATGATGACCTGCAATTCCTCTTTGAGCCTGTGCCTTTCGGTGGACATAAATCCTGGATTACCCCTGCGCTCATCAGGAATGACGGCCGCGTATTCCTTCTGGTACTCCATGAGAACTACATTTCCGGGCAACAGCCTCCGCGCCTTCTCCTGTATGATATTGAGGGCAGGATGGTGCGGCAGACCTGCCTGGATAAACCCGACAGCAAGGAATTTTATTGCCTCGATTACAGGACGGGATCATCGGGACATGTTATTCTGCTGGATGCAACGGGAGAAATCTTCAGGGTGGATACAACTCTCCGTCCGGAACCTGTGGCGAAACTACCGGATATCTGTGGCGCACCACCCCATCGGTTTGACCTCGATATGGACGGCAGGGAAGAGCTGGTCTTTACATGCAAAGACCGCTCTGTCCTGGTCATCGCACGGGATGATTACAGCCATCCTGTGCACATCCGGTTGCCTGCATCCCATGGGTATAACCTTTCCCTTCAGAGTAAAGGCAGTGATCCTCCGCTGCTGTTCATCCAGCAGGGTGACCTGGAGCACTGGTACCGGTATGGCAGGAATCCATGGTTTTTGGTGAGTTACGCACGGTGGCCGGGCATATACCTGGCTATGCTCCTGCTGGTCTTTATCTCCAGGTATCTCCAGACTCTGCAGATCAGGCGCCAGAAAGCCATCAGGGATAAGATTGCATCGCTTCAGCTCGCTGTGGCCGCCAATTCCCTGGAGCCACATTTCATCCTCAATACCCTGAACACGGTGAGCTCGATGATATATAAGGAAGAGCGGGAGAAGGCCCACCGGATCATCACACGCTTTTCGCAACTGGTACATTCCATGCTGTTGCATTCGGAACACATTGCCGTTACCTTACAGGAAGAGGTTGAATTTCTTGAGCATTATCTGGCCGTTCAGCAACTGCGGTATGGTGGAATATTTGAATACAGGATCGATATCCCGGCAACCATAGACCGTACCATGGAGGTACCCAAGATGATGTTGCAGCAGTATGCGGAGAATGCGATCAAGCACGGTCTCCGGCCCAGGGGTGAAGGTGGACTTCTTTCCATCACCGCGGAAAGCAATGACGGAAGTGTTGTGTTCCGTATCAGGGACAATGGCATCGGCCGTGAAGCGGCGAAACAGAATCCTGTTCCCGGCACCGGCCGCGGACTGGCCACCATGGAGGAGATATTGGGACTATACGCCCGGATACATGGTGTACTGATCAGTCAGACCATCAGGGATCTGGAGGACGTAGACGGAAAATCCTCCGGAACAGAAGTGGTTGTGGAGGTGAGGGGCCGGAAAGAGTGATTTTTCCTGGTGATTGGCTGTGCCCTATAAGGAATTTTTTTATAAGCGGTAAATTTTTATAAATTTGAAACAGAAATATGTAGAGGTCAGGATGATTCAACAGTCATTGCCCATACGGTCTGTTGTAGTGGATGATGAGCCGGATGCCCTGGACATCCTGGAGTCGTTGCTCACGGCGCAGGGAGTGGAGGTAGTGGCTCGTGCCGGCGGGGTGGATGAAGCCCTGAAGTACATACTTCTGCACCGGCCCGACGTGGTGTTCCTGGATATTGACATGCCGGTGAAGAATGGCTTTGATCTGGTAAAGGAGCTGGAGCGGTATGACCACAGGCCCAGCATCGTATTTGTCACCGCATTCAACCGTTTTGCCATCGAGGCCATACGCCATGCCGCTTTTGACTATCTGCTCAAGCCCGTTGACATCGACGAGCTCCGTGCTTGTCTCTCACGACTCCAGGCCCGGCAACCGCAAAAGGAGTTCAGGGAGCGTGTGGATGAACTGTTGTACGGTCTGGGTAAGCAAAAACTCCGTTTCCATACCCGAACGGGATTCATCCATTTGGATCCCTCGGAGATCGTCTATTTCGAAGCTCATGGTTCATACTGCGACCTGGTGTGTATCGACGGCAAGCAGAGGACGGTATCGGTGAACCTCGGAACACTGGAGGAAACCATGCCTGATTACTGCTTCTTCCGCATCAACCGCTCACTGGCAGTGAACCGGCAATACATCCGCCAGGTCGACCGGAGAACCCGGATCATCACACTCCAGGCGGCCGACCTGAAATTCGAATTCAGCATCTCCCCAAAGTATATCCGGAAGCTGGAAAAAGAGGGATGATCCGTGTGAATGGGATCAATACATAGTCACTCCTTCTGGTCCTTATCCCCGTAGATTGAACATATTATCTTTTCTATTGTCCTGTGCGAGCCGGATATTTAGCCCAAATCCGTCATTGCAATATAGGGGGCAGGGGGCACCTCGGCTTTTTTCCTCCTTCATCCGCTTGCCGCGGATTCGGTCAGGCCGGAGGACAGGTCGATACCTGAGGACGATCACAGTCGAGATCATGATGTATGATGTATTGAGATTTCCCGAACATCTTTTCACTTTCTGCTTTACAAACTTTCCGCTCAAATTGACATTCCCTGGGCTTCTTGGTCAGGAATGGGCGTATGGCCTATCTCCTTCATCATGAAAAAGGGGCACTTCAGCCCGAAAAACAGCTCCTTTATACAATAAGTCAGCTGTTTCTTTTTTCCGGGGTCTTCGTGGCCTATTTTTGTGTTGGAAAAGAAAGTGGGATCAGTATGAAAGGCGTGCCACCGGTAAAGGATTTTTTTCACTATTTGGATGATGGCCATGAGGAGGAGTGTGTGGTGGGTATGGTGCCACCGGGAAGGATGGCGATTGCCATGGAGCTGGGGGAGAACGGAGGCGGTACTCTTGTCATACGGAACCATGGCATGAATACCATCCTGATTTGGTTTGGCAATGATCCCAGTGGACCTGTGCCGCGAGATGCCATAAAAATAAAGGCGGGTAATTTTTTTGAGCTTGAGGAACCTCTAACCGGAAAAACATGCCTTTTGATTTTCAACCCGGATGAGACAGAAGAAGGCGTGTATTTGATCAGGAAAGGATCCCGGCGAGCGGTCACTGTTGTCTAGGCCGGCCTGTCTTGTCGAAATAGAGCGCCACCTGATGGGGTTGGGTGCTCTTCTTTTTTGCGATCAGCTCGATATAGTAATAATCATTCCGGTCGTGCCGTGTGGCCTTTTCGGCGTAGCTGACCCGGTAGTCTCTGTAGTTCTGGTCGATATAACGCTGAATGGGAGCGTAAAGTGATCTGGTATCAAGCTCCTCCACCGTCTCAATCCACATACCGTTCACGGAGAACTGCGCTGTGGTGAATTTTTCACGGTAGATGAAATTGGCAGTGCAAACAGTGTCTTCCTTTTCCCAGGTGACATCCTCGGCACGGGCGAA
>JAFGHD010000158.1 GCA_016939365.1 Bacteroidales bacterium
GTCATGCCTTCGACCTGTCTTCCTCCAGGAAGGCAGATAAATCGTTGGACAGGCAGACAGGCAAAATCAAACAGCATCAGTATAATATAAGCATCCAGCATCTTTCCAATCTCTTCTGCACAATTATAGTCATCGCTTGTATTATAATAATCCAACTCCCTTGCCAGAAACAGATAATACTTGACCTCTTCAAGAGAAGATTGAGCAATATTAAAATACCTGATCTTTTCAGACTTTGTCAATCTTTTATATCCTTCAGCTATGTTTGATGGAACAGATATTACCGCACGCCTGATTTGTGAAGTCAATCCATATATCTCTTCGGCAGGAAATGCCTTTGTAGCTTTATAGATACCCAAAACCAGCTGATGTGATTTTTTCCAGACATCCAATTCCATGAAGGATTTAGTAGCCATTCCAAAACCTCGCTCAATCTGACTTCTGACTTCTATCTTCTGTCTTCTGTCCTCTTTACTCAAGAAGCATTCCGGGTTACATTCAATCCCGAAATGCTTCTTGGTTGACAATATCAATTACCTTTTCACTTCCACCTTGGCGCCGGCGATGATTTCTTCGACCACGCCCGGGTCAAGCAGTGTGGAGGTATCGCCCAGGTTGGTGGCATCACCTTCGCCGATCTTGCGCAGGATACGGCGCATGATCTTTCCGGAGCGGGTTTTGGGCAATCCGCTGACCAGCTGAATGACATCGGGTTTGGCAATGGGGCCGATGACCTTGTTCACGGTTTCCCTGATCTCCGCCTCAATGGTTTTGGTCTCTGCCTCTGAAAGTTCCTCGCAGGTCACATAGGCATAAATGCCCTGGCCCTTGATCGGGTGCGGGTATCCGACCACTGCCGACTCGTTTACCTTGGGGTGCTGATTGATGGCATCCTCCACCTCGGCAGTGCCGATACGGTGACCGGACACATTGATCACATCGTCCACGCGGCCCATGATGCGGTAATAGCCTTCCTCGTCACGTTTGGCGCCGTCACCGGTGAAGTAGAGCCCCTTGTACGTGGAGAAATAGTTCAGGTAGCAACGCTGGTGGTCGCCATAGGTAGTGCGGATCATTCCCGGCCAGGGGAACTTGATGCAAAGGTTGCCTTCAACATTGTTCCCCTTCAGTTCGTTTCCTTCATTATCTACCAGAAGGGGCTGGATACCCGGCAGTGGCAGGGTGGCGAAGGAGGGTTTGGTAGGGGTGATCCCGGCCAGCGGAGTGATCAGGATGCCGCCGGTTTCGGTCTGCCACCATGTGTCCACGATCGGGCAGCGTCCCTTGCCTACTACGTCATGGTACCACCTCCAGGCTTCTTCGTTGATCGGTTCGCCGACCGTACCCAGAACCCGCAGGGAGCTGAGATCATGCTTGTTGACCCATTCATTGCCCTGAGCGATCAGTGCCCTGATGGCTGTGGGTGCAGTATAAAACTGATTTACACGGTATTTGGCGACCACCTCCCAGAACCTTCCGGCATCGGGATAGGTCGGAACGCCTTCGAACATAATGCTGGTGGCTCCGGCCAGCAGCGGACCATATACGATGTAGGTATGTCCCGTCACCCAGCCGATATCGGCCGTACACCAGAAGATGTCTCCTTCATTATACTGGAACACGTTTTTAAAGGTATACTCAGCATATACCATAAAGCCGCCGATGGTATGGAGCACACCCTTGGGCTTGCCGGTTGATCCCGAAGTGTAGAGGATGAAAAGCGTTTCCTCGGCATCCATGATCTCAGCCTCATTCTGGCTGCTGACACCTTCAATAAGGTCATGCCACCAGATATCACGGCCCTCTTTCATCGTCACCGGATCGCCGGTACGTTTGAAAATAATGGTGTTCTTTACTGTCGGGCAGGTCTGCAGTGCTTCATCCACGATCGACTTCAGGGGAATGCTCTTCGCACCGCGGTAAGCTCCGTCGGAAGTGATCACCAGGTTCGATTCAGCATCAATGATCCTGTCAGCCAGAGAGTTGGACGAGAATCCGGCAAAAACGATCGAATGAATGGCACCGATCCGTGCACAAGCAAGCATGGCAACAGGAAGCTCAGGGATCATCGGCAGATAAATGGCCACACGGTCACCTTTCTTGATACCGATCTTCTTCAATGCGTTGGCAAACTGGCACACCTTCTCATACAGCTCACCATAGGTCATCCTGACCTCTTTCTCCTTCGGATCGTTGGGTTCCCAGATCAATGCCACCTGGTTCCGGCGGGTAAACATGTTGCGCTCGAAAATATTTTCGGTGATATTCAACTTACCGTTCTGGAACCATTTCACATAGGGGGCATCCTTCCCCTCAAAATACCAGTCCAGCACCTTGTCCCACTTCTTGCGCCAGAAATGGCTCTCGGCGATCTTCCCCCAGAATCCTTCCGGGTCATATACACTTTCCTGATATTTCTGCAGGTACTCGGAAAAGCTTGTGATTTTGTTTGTCATAGAATCAAAATTTTTAAATTATCAATATGTTTTTGTTTCGTAAAGATCAAAAGAAATAATACAAACCGAGCAGGAACCGGATATTGGCTACCTCCTTTGAATCGGTCACCACACCCTTTACATCCACATTCAGCATCCCGGTATCCTTGTCGGTTGTGGCGTAGGCAGCAGCAGTATATTCAATTTCCGGAGCGATCCTGAATTTTCCGGTCTGATAGACCACCCGCGGCGCAATCCGGTAGATGTAATCAATATAGTGCAGGTTTGTCTTGTCAAAACCCCGGGCATAGACCGCACCGCCAATGGAATCATTGGCTCCGTAATTGGCTGTATATCCTGCAAAGAGTCCAAACTTCCACTTTTCACCGTTGGTCTGCAGGTCGATCCAGGTAGCGGTGTTGGAAATGGGGGTGTAGTTCACACACCCTCTGGCTGTGTCGATCACCTCCTTCACTGCATAACCGCCCAGCATGGTCAGGTCATGGGAGTCTTCACCCCAATACTCACCCAGTTTTACGGCAAATTTCTTCGTGCTGTATTTGATATAGCCTGAAAAGGCCATACTGCCGATGGTCTCATCGGTCTTGTAACCTTTGCCGGTTATCAGTTGCGGGGTGAGTATCTTATAGTTACCGCTTGCACCGATCACGAAGTCGGTCCCCTTCTCCTGATTTTTGAAACCATATTCAAGACGCAGGTTCACTGCCGGCAGGGCTGAATTCCGCAGATACATTGATGAAGATGATTTCGGCCCGTTGCTTACGAAGTCCCGTTGTGTGAGGGCTGTGGCCATCATTCTGAAATTCCCGAATATCTGTGTCAGACGGACCTGGGGATTGCGGGAGAATGGCTGGAAGGGAGCTCCGGTGTTGAAAGATACAACATCCGGGAAGCAATTGGTGGCAAACATGGGATGCCAGAACTGACCCACCATCAGATGTGTTTTCTGCCATTCCAGCTTCACAAAAGCATGTCTGAGCCTGAAGCCATTGATATCGGCATCGGAATGCCCGAAAAACTCACCTTCAATCAAACCCGAAGTCTTGGCGCCCAGTGCGTCAGGCCCGGAAATCAATCCCTGCAACCGGGTCTGGATCGACAGCATGTTGAAATTGGACTTGGCATTGATGTCATTGTTCTCCTTATCGGGGATTTCTCCCAAAGGATACAGAAGAAAATGACCCTCCCGGATCGCCATTGTCTGCCGCGAGTCATACAGGAGGTCCGTCTTAACAAATCCCTTGAATTGGATACCGAATTTCTTCTCCTCCTGCGAATGCCCGATCAGGGGCAGCGCAAGAACAATCAACCAGAATGCCTTTTTCATTTGAATTTGGGGTTCGTAGTTTCTATTGTTAATTAAATAACAGCTGGGGTTTCAAGGAGGGCAAATTTATAATTATTTTTCACTTTCAAAACAGTAAAGAATTATTTATGAACAATCTAAATAAATTGCTCCCGAACCGTCAGGCAGCGCCCGGAACAACCTTACCTGCCTGACCAGCGGGGATCCTCCATTGTTAATTTAATAACAATGGCTTGCATTTCTCGGTTTTTTTACGAAAACTTCGCACCCGCAAAATACAAAACCTAATGATCATACTGATTTTGAACTGCGGCAGCTCGTCAATCAAATACCAGCTGACAGACATGCCCGAAGGGAACGTGCTCGCCAAAGGCATAGCGGAGCGGATCGGCCTGGATGAGCCGTTTATACGGCATAAGATACCCGGCCGGGAAGAAATCGGGATAGCTTGTGAAGTAAAGGATCACCGTGGAGGGATTACCGAGATACTGAACCTCCTGACCGATCCGGTAAAGGGTGCCTTGAAAGGGCACGATGAAATCGACGCCATAGGCCACCGGGTGGTGCACGGAGGAGAGGATTTCTGCGGCAGCGTTCCCATTACGCAGGATGTCATTGAAGCACTCGAAAGGAATGTGATGCTGGCACCGTTGCATAATCCACCCAACCTGCAGGGCATCTATGCAATGAAAGAGCTCCTTCCGGATGTACCCCAGGTTGGGGTCTTTGATACCGCCTTTCATCAGACCATGCCCAGGGAATCATATCTCTATGCACTGCCCTATCGTTTGTATGAACAGTTCAGGATCAGGAAATACGGTTTTCACGGTACCAGCCATCGCTATGTCTCCCACCGGGCGTGTGAACTGCTGGGCCTTGACCCGAAGCATACCCGCGTGATCACCTGCCATCTTGGAAACGGATCCTCTCTGACAGCTGTGCATAATGGCAGATCGGTGGATACCTCCATGGGCCTGACTCCCAACGAGGGACTCATCATGGGTACACGGTGCGGCGATGTGGATGCAGGAGCCCTGCTGTTCATCGCAGAGGCCGAAAACCTGGACATGCAACAGATGAACACCCTCATCAATAAACAAAGCGGACTTGCCGGCATATCAGGGGTCTCGTCCGATATGCGGGAACTCAGAAAAGCTGCCGGCCAGGGCAATGAAAGAGCCGGACTGGCGCTGGACATGTTCCATTACCGCATCAGGAAATATATCGGAGCCTACGCTGCCGTCATG
Organism: Bacteroidales bacterium; assembly: GCA_016939365.1. GTDB lineage: Bacteria > Bacteroidota > Bacteroidia > Bacteroidales > JAFGHD01 > JAFGHD01. The sequence continues at coordinate 5,010 of JAFGHD010000158.1, forward strand.
GGAGGACTGGATGTACTGGTCTTTACAGGTGGAATCGGAGAAAACGATGACCTGGCCCGTGAAGCGATATGTGAAAATATGGATTTCCTGGGACTGGTGATCGATAAAAACCTCAACAAAGGCCTCCGCAGCCGGGAACAGGTCATCAGCACACCAGATTCCAGTGTGAAAGCGATCGTTGTGCCCACCGACGAGGAAAAGATGATCGCCCGTGACACATTCCGGATCGTCAGCCTTCAGGAGAATGAGCAATGACAGTGAATCCCGCAGGACTTGCTCACCGTATAATAAAATATGAGCGGGATAATCCCCTGGCATGTCTACCCTGCAAATTAAAAATATCAAAGGAAAAACGGATTATCTTTTAACGGATTTCATCATCCGGCAACAGGGTTACCAGTTTCCACCTTCCCCCTTCCACTCTGAATTTCCTGACACTCAGGGGGCAAAACAATAACCCGGTAACGGTGAGGCCGCTGCTGATCCAGATCGTCTCTTCAGGCACGACCGGCTGATCGTTATTGATGCCTCTGTTAAGGGTCGAGATGAGAAAATAGGGAATACCCGCTTTGAGGAACACCTCGCTCAGGAGGGAAAATCCACGGCTCCTCCGGCAAACCATGGAAATCCTGCTGTACGGCACTTCCCCATAGTCGCTGATGTGCATCGTCGAATCTCCGATGCCTTTGATTTCACCAGAAACGCGCGTTCCGTCAATGACCATCAAACGGATCATTTCTCCCTCACGGTAGATGAACCGTTTCGCAAGATCCGATCGCTGCACCAGCAGCATATCCTGAGCCTCCGACATGATGGGGAAAAAACCGGTTGCCATGATCAGGAAGGTGATGATGCAACCGATGATGGGAAAATATCTCATGTTCGACGCATTCCATTCTGATGATCTGCCTCCCGTCCCTGCAGTATTCTTCCTGCAGGCTTTGTTCCGGTCAAATTTAGATACTTTTGCCTTGGGTTCACCCCTGATAAGCCATGAAAAACAAAATATTCCCGGACGAAATGAATTCTGAGGGTTATCCGGTAAGAAGACTCAGGGGTTGGATGATGTTTCTGCTGTCGTTGATGATAACGGGTTCCATGATGATGGTATCCGGATGCAATCGTTCTGGTCAAACCGGCAAGGTACAGATATCCGGCAGATTCGGATCCTATCCGGATCATATGGTTCATCTGGAGGAGCTTAGGATTAACGACATCATCCTGACTGATTCCACGAGAACTGACGGGGAAGGGAATTTCCATGCTGATATGGATGTACATGATGCAGGGTTCTATCTCATCCGGGTCAACAGGGAGCAATACATCCCCCTGCAGCTTCAGCGGGGAGAAACCGTTGAGGTGACCGCTCCGGGAAAGGAACTGCGCTCCCGTTATACAATCAGGGGATCTCCGGGATCGGTACTCCTGAACATTCTGGAGGGATGGGCACACCGTTTTGAAAGCATCTCTGATTCCCTGACGAGGTTATTCATGGATGCCCGTTACGAAACTGGTTTTCTCGCCCGGAAGACAGAGCTGGACTCATTGTATTATGCAGCCCTGGACAGATACCGTGACTCGGTCCGCCGGTTCATCACCAGGCATCCCGGTTCACTGTCCTCCCTTCTGGCCATCAACAAAAAAGCCGGACAGCACCTGCTTTGTGATGAGGAGAAAGATACCGCCCTGTTTTTTATGGTTGACAGTGCCTTAATGTCCCGGTTCCCTGAAAATCCCCATACCCGTGACCATCATGAGCGGGTGGCCTCAATGAAGGAACGTCTCCTGGAGCGTAAAAAGGCGGCCGAAAGGCTTGCCACGGGAGCCCCTGCACCACCGGTCAGCCTCCCCGACACCTCGGGAACCCAAATACCGCTGTCATCCCTGCAGGGGAAATGGGTGCTGCTCTATTTCTGGGCCGGTTGGAATGCACAATCCAGACAGGATCACATTGTTATGAAACAGATATATGCACGGTTTAAAACCCGGAACCTGGAGGTTTACGGGGTTTCTCTCGATGAGCACCCGGTCGTGTGGAAAGGTGCCATCCGCCTCGACGGGTTACCCTGGACGGAAGTGTCAGACCTGCTCGGCTTTGCTTCACCTGTAGCATCACTCTATTTCCTGGTGGACAAGCTTCCGGCCTACTTCCTGCTGGATCCCGAAGGACAGATCACCGCCAGGTCGGAGCGGATAGAAGAGATCCACGAGATGCTGAAAAACTTGCCGATTATATGATCCAAAGCATGTTCCTCTCCGGGCACATTTCGAATCATTATATTTGTGTCAGAATTGTACTCTGAACCTGTGGAAGAAAAACCCGCATCACCTGGCAGAAAATACTACTTCGTATCGGACAGCCATTTCGGGGTGCCCGACAGGCAACAAAGCCGAATCAGGGAAGATCTTTTCGTGCAATGGCTTGAAGATATCCGCGAAGATGCCACTGAAATATTCATCCTGGGTGACCTGTTCGAGTTCTGGTATGAATACCGGACTGTTATTCAGAAAGGTTATGTCAGGCTGCTGGGCAAACTGGCCGAGCTCACCGACCAGGGCATTCCGATCCATTTCTTCCGGGGCAATCACGACGTGTGGACCTTCGATTACCTCGAAAAAGAAGTAGGGATACGGATATATCCCGATTATCTCATCCGTGAGCTGGAGGGAAAGAAGTTCTTCATCGCCCATGGGGACGGACTGGGAAAGGGTGACAACGGATATAAGTTCATCAAGAAGGTCTTTCGCAATCCCATCAACCAGTGGCTATTCAGGTGGCTTCATCCGGATGTGGGTACCGGTTTGGGAATGTACTGGTCGCACAAAAGCCGGATCGCACATGAAAACCACGGGATCAACCAGGTGAATGAAAACGGGATCCATCGGCTGACCGGATTCTGCCGCTCCATCCTGGACGAGTACCCCGATATCGACTACTTCATTTTTGGCCACATACATCTCCCTAGGATCACCCGCCTGAATGATAACGCCCTCTATATCAGTCTTGGAGACTGGATCAGGCACTTTTCCTATGTCCTTTTCGACGGCAACGCGATCGAAATCAAATACTTCAAACATAATCCTCAATCATGAAAAAAACATCACTTGTCTTCCGGATCATCCTTCTGTTGATGCCCCTGCTCGCCGCGGGACAGCATGAACCCATCCGCCACAGGCTTCCGGTATCATTCAGCAAATCTCCGCTCGGGGACACACTGGATGCCGAACACTATTACATCCACATCACCGGCATCGATTTCACGGCGAAGGAATTGTATGCATGGACGGAGGCAGAGATCCGGTCCAAGGTAGATAATCTGTCGGTAATCCGGCTTGAGTTGCTCAACCTTACAGCAGATTCGGTATTCGTTAATGGATCGCAAATAGCCGGATTCACCCATACCGGTTACATGCTGAACATCCCCTTGCCTGCACCCATGCAATCGGGCGAGTCGTCCACAGTAAGGGTGTTCTATCACGGTATCCCGTTCCACGAAGATTGGGGTGGATTTCACTGGTCGGGTGAGTATTGCTTCAACCTGGGCGTCGGTTTCGTCTCCGATCCACACAATCTGGGAAAGGCCTGGTTTCCCTGTATCGATGACTTCCAGGACCGGGCCCTCTACGATGTCAGTGTTACCGTGGAGGATGGGATAATGGCGGTCTGCGGGGGCACCCTTGTCGAGACCATCAACAACGGAAACGGCACCAATACATGGCACTGGTCTATCCAGCACCCGATCCCCACTTACCTGGCTTCAGTGGCTGTTGGGGAATATGTCGGGGTGTACGACACCTATGCAGGGATTAACGGCGACATTCCCATCGAGATATATGTCCGGCCTATGGATTCATCGAAGGTCGCGGGATCATTCCTGCATCTGCACGAAATCATGGATATCTACGAGGACAAATGGGGGCCCTACCCGTTCGAGAGGATCGGGTATGTGGGCACAGCCATAGGAGCGATGGAGCATGCCACCAATGTCGCGTACCCGCATTTCTGCATCGATAACTCCCTGACCTATGAAAGCCTCTATGCGCACGAGCTGTCGCACATGTGGTTCGGCGACAATGCCACCTGTGCATCAGCAGGTGAAATGTGGCTCAATGAAGGATGGGCGGTGTTCTGTGAGACCATTGTGAAGGAATTCCTGTACGGGAAAGATGTGGCGATGGAACTCATCAAGGAAACCCATGCGGATGTACTTACTGTTTGCCATACACCCAGCGGGGATGGCAGCTACTTCCCTCTCAACCAGATACCAACGGATGTGACCTACGGTGTCAGCGCTTATGATAAGGGCATGACCGTGGTACATACCCTGCGCGGATATCTCGGGGATCAGGTCTTCTTCGATGCAATGAAAGCATATCAGCAGCACTTCGCTTTGCATCATGTCTCCTCTGAGGATTTTCGCGACTTCCTGACCATGCAGACCGGAACCGATATGTCCGGATTCTTCGACAACTGGGTGCTCCATGCCGGAACACCCCATTTCTCAGTCGACTCCTTTCAGGTAATCCCTTCCGGAAAAGGATCCACTGTAAATATCTTCATGCGGCAAAGACGTAAAGGACCTGCATTTACCGGGGTCAACAACCGGGTTGAGGTCACCCTGATGGATGACAACTGGAACCAGGAGACGGTGCTGGTCAGTTTCTCCGGAGACTACGGAGCCCAGTCCTTCCAGGTACCCATCATCCCTACCGTTGCCCTGTGCGACCTGAATGAAGTGCTCTGCGATGCCGTGACCCATCATGCCGAAGTCATCAAAACGGCTTCTGAAATCAATTTCCCGGAGACACACTTCAAAATGGAGGTGGAGAGCATCTCCGACTCGGCATTCATCAGGGTGGAACACAACTGGGTGCCGTCCGACAGCCTGAAGACCCCCGTCCCGGGTGTCCGCCTTTCACCATACAGGTACTGGAAAATTGACGGTGTTCTTCCCGACGATTTCCAGGCCACCGGAAGATTCTGGTACAAATCGAGCGGCTATCTCGACGACAGCCTGCTGACCAACCCGGAGGATTCCATCATCATCCTGTACCGGTCAGGCACCGCTGACGACTGGCATTTCATACCCTTCGAGATCATCGGCAGCTTCCAGATCGGGAACATCTTCGTTCATGACTTGCAACTGGGTGAATATACCCTGGCCGTCTGCGATTCCACCTTCGTCGATGGTATCATTCCCCGCTCCTCAGGCATCATACCGGTGAAGGTGTTTCCCAATCCATCCCGGGGATCGTTTCAACTGGAGTTCAGTACCAGAGAGCCCCTTATTCTCGAATTTCTCGATCTCACAGGCCGGGTCATCGATACCCTGTCCGTCAAACCGGGTACGGAAAAGACCGTTTGGGAAGCAAAACACTACATCCCCGGCACCTACTTCATGAAAGTCTCCACCCCGGGAAGGAAAACGCTTGGGGTGCAGAAACTTGTCCTGACCGATTGATATGAACTGGACCGAACCCGGGAAATATCTGGAACCCCTGGCCGAGCAGTTCAGAATGAATGCAGATCAGAAAGAGGCCGTATTCATGAAGAAATACATGAGGGGTCAGTATGATTATTACGGCATCAAAACACCCCTCCGGAGGGAGCTGTTACGTACCTTCCTCAGTGAATATGGGCTGCCCCCTGCGGACCATACGGAGGCACTGGTCCGTCACTGCTGGAAGCTGAATGAGCGTGATTACCAGTATGTAGCCATGGAAATTCTCGGTCGTCTGATCAAACGGATTGCACCCGGGTTCACGGAACTCTTTGATTATATGATCCTCACCAAGTCATGGTGGGACACGGTGGATTATATCGCAGGCCACCTGGTGGGTATCCATTTCAAAAGATACCCGGAAATGATTGAACCCTGGATCCCCCGCTGGATGGACTCTGACAACATCTGGCTTCAGCGTACATGCATGCTCTTCCAGCTTCATTACAAACAGCAGACAGATACGGCATTGATGGCGAAGTGCATCCGCAGGCTTTATGGCTCCGGAGAGTTCTTTATCAATAAAGCCATCGGTTGGGCGCTCAGGGAATATTCCAAGACCGATGCCCAATGGGTGCTGCAATTCGTAAAAAAGGAACCGCTCGCTCCTCTGAGCCGGCGTGAGGCATTGAAATGGCTCGAAAACAGAAGCAAACGTCAGTAAAAAAGTATCCATCAACCCACATCTTCTGGATTACGGTTAAGGAAGGCCATTGGGAGGAATGGCCTGTTATTGAGCGAATTGGTTTCATATAAAATCAAGCCGAATAAAATAGCACCATTCGTCTTAAATTAGTGAATTAGTGGCTTTTGTTAAACTGACAGATGCCTGATCTGACATGAAAACCCATCAAATCGTTATTGTCTGCATGATGATGGCCCTCACCGGATGCGGGAAGGGTAAGCTGCTCGAGGAGTACCACCGTTTCTCAAACCTTTCATGGAACCGGTTTGATATCCTGACCTTTGAGACAAATCTCGAAAAGCAGGAAAACCTTTATGATATCTCTCTCGCTGTCCGGCACCTTCCGGAATATCCGTATGATCATCTGGACATCCATCTCACCATCATCTCACCGGATGGCAGTGAGAGGTCCTCAGCGCACACCATTGAAATCAAGGATAAGGAAGGCAGGCTTTTGGGCAAGGGCCTGGGTGATTACTGGGATGTCGTTCTCAGGGTGATGGAAGGGATCACCCTGACCGGCCCGGGAAAGCTGATTGTTGAGATAGAAAACAAGATGACCCGGCTGGAAACACCCGGTATTATCGAAATAGGCCTGATCATCAGGGAATCGAAACAGAAATACTGATCAGGAAGCCAGTATGGCCCTGACCCTGTCACGGTCTTCCAGCAGCCTTTGTCGCAGCTGCTCGAGATTGCCGAATTTTCTTTCATCCCGTACCCTCTCCACATAGAGGATCTCGATGCTTTCGTCGTAAAGCCCGCCTTCAAAACCGATCAGGTGCACCTCGATGGTCCTCATGCCGCGGCCGACGGTAGGACGGGTTCCGATATTGCTCATCCCTTCGTACATAAGGCCTCCCAGCATCACCCGGCAGGCATAGACGCCGTCTGCGGCAATCAGCTGATACGGGTCCTCCATCTCGATATTGGCCGTCGGGAAGCCGATACTGCGTCCGATGCCGTTCCCACGCACTACCTTGCCTGAGATGGAGTATTCATAACCGAGCATCCTGTTGGCACGCGACACCTCGCCCGCCATCAGTGCATTCCGGATCTTGGTCGAGCTTACGGCCTCCCCATCCACGTACTGAGCAGGTATCTCCTCGACGGAAAAGCCATATTTTTCAGCAAAATGTCTGATCTGTAAAGTGTCCCCCTCACGGTTCCTTCCGAAATGATGGTCATAACCGGTTACGAGGATAAGGGTCCGCAGCAGTCCCGACAGGATATCCCGGGCAAAGTCTTCTGCCGGTGTCTCTGCAAAATGCCGGGTGAACGGAATGATGAGCAGGTGCCTGATGCCTGCCTCCTCCAGAATCCTGAACTTACGCTCACTGGTGGTGATGAAACGAAGGTCCTTCGAGTCAGGGTACAGCACCAGGCGGGGATGCGGATCGAAGGTAACAACGACCGCATCCACACCCTCCCTATGGGCCAGAAAGTGCATCCTGTCAAGGATCATCCGGTGACCCAGATGAAGCCCGTCAAACATGCCCACCGTTACGATCGCACCGGGCCCGCTTCCGTATTCCTCCGGTTTCCGGTAAATTTTCACCCTCCTGACGCTTCTGGAACCCGACAAAATTACTATATTTACCCGGACCAAAACCAAACTTTCATCTGCACCATGAGATACTGCCTGGCTTTACTGTGTATAGCCCCGTTGTGGGCATATGCACAGGTCACCGATGATTTCTCCGACGGCGACTTCCACAGCAACCCCACATGGTTCGGTGACACATCGCAATTCATGATCACCTCGTCCTCAGCCATTCCTTCGGTCATGAAACCCGCCCTGCAGCTCAACGGATCGGGGCCCGACACATCGGTACTCTTTCTGCCCTGCACCCTGACACTTCATACCGGATGGAAATTCTGGATCAAACTCTCATTCAACACCTCCGCCAACAACCATACGCGGGTCTATCTGATATCCGACCAACCCCTGACTGGCGGGCCGCCGAACGGGTACTTTATACAGGTGGGTGGTCAGAACGACAGCATCTCCCTGGTACGGCAATCGGGAGACTCGCTGCTGACCCTCATCAAAGGGACAAATGCATTTACAGGCAATTCCACCAATACGATTCGCATCCGCGTATCCCGCGATTCTACCGGGACATGGAACCTCTGGTCGGATATCACAGGCGGATACGGCTTTCTCCCGGAAGGCCAGGCAACCGATAATTTCTTCCAGACCGGAGGATACTTCGGTATATGGTGCAGGTACACCGGAAGCAATGCCTCCAAATTCTATTTCGATGATTTCGTAGTCTCCCCATGGGACAACGACACTGCTGCACCTTCACTGGTCTCAGCCGGGGTACATGAAGAGAGCCTTCTCGATCTGATGTTTTCCGAGGATATTGATCCTTTCACATCAGCCAATACCGGATTATATAATGTGAACCAGGGCGTTGGACATCCTCTGGAAGCCCGGCGGGATGAGGAGAACCATGACCTGGTCCATCTGACATTCCCCGGGCCTTTCCAACCTGAAATGGTTTATACGATCGCAACGGAAGGGATTCTGGACCTGTCAGGGAACATGATGGAAAGCCAAAGTCTGCCATTCTCCTGCCAGGCGGTCTGTCCCGGTGCACCCTTCGATATCATCGTCACAGAGCTGATGCCGGACATCAATCCTGCGCCCGCCGGACTGCCCGAAGCCGAATATCTGGAGATGTACAACCGCTCCGGGCAACCTCTTGAACTCGCGGGATGGACACTCCGGCCCCGGGAAAGCGTTGATCCCATTCCCCTGCCCTCTTGCACCCTCCTGCCGGACAGCTTTCTCATCATCTCCTCTCCCGGGAACACTGCCCTTTTCGAACCCTATGGTGAGGTGAAAGGCCTCCCCGGATTTTCGCTGAATAACGAGGGATGTGTAATCCTCAGAAACCGGAATGGACTGCTCATTCAATGTATCAACTATCACACAAGTTGGTACGGTAATCCGGAAAAGGAAGAAGGGGGTTGGGCGCTGGAGATGAACGACTTCGCGGTGCCCTGCCTCCAGGAAGGCAACTGGACGGCCTCGGCGGATCCTTCGGGAGGAACACCCGGCTGTGCCAATTCCTGCCAGATCACGGCTACAGCGGAGCCTGCCGTCACCGGGGTGCTGCAGACAGCTCCGGACAGGTTGGCGATCCGTTTCAGACACCAGATGGACAGTCTGCAGGCTTCACGTCCGGAAGCATACTATCTCGAGGGCACAGGTTATCCGGCGTCCGCGACCATCAGCCCTCCCGAAACGGAGCAGGTGATCCTGCATTTTACCAAATCCCTGCCTCAGGATGCGCTGACAACACTCAGGATCACCGACACCCTGACCAACTGCTCCGGGCTGATGATCCTGCCGGGTACCGATATCACGGTAGTGTTACCCGTGGACGGTGGGACGGCAGATGTGATCATCCACGAGATCATGGCTGACCCCTTGCCTCCGGCCGGACTGCCGGAATTCGAATACATCGAGTTGTATAACAGGACCTCCTCATGGATCAGGATGAGAGACTGGACCCTGAGAATCGGTACGGTCTCCAAAAACATACCTGAAACTGTCATGAACCCCGGAAGTTACCTGCTGCTGACGGAGGATGAGGCGGCACAGCTCTATTCCCTCTACAGCCCTGCACTGGGCTTCACCAGCCTCGGACTGGACAACGGCGGGGATTGTATCACCCTGTTTGACCCCGCTGGGACGGCCATCCACTCGGTTTGTTACAACGATTTGTGGTACAGGGACGATGGCAAAAGAGAGGGCGGCTGGTCGCTGGAAATGATCGATGCCGGGAATCCCTGCCGGGAAGACGGCAACTGGACTGCCAGCATCAATGGGAACGGCGGAACCCCTGGTAATGCCAACTCCGTGGCAGGCATCCTGGACATGACACCGGGATTTGTGAGGCTGGAAGACCTGGATCCCCGCAACTTTGTGCTCCGCTTCACCGATCATATGGATCCCGATCGAATGCTCAGCCCTGACAACTACCGTGTGGATCACTCCATTGGCCAGCCTGTTGGGGTCACTGCCGGGCCCGACTCCCTCTCCTCAGTGGTACTCAGCTTCTCCGCAGAAATCCATTCGGGGATCGTCTATGAGCTGACTGCGGAAAGCGATATCGCCAATTGCACAGGCATACCTTTGCCAAAGGGATCATCCGTTTCTTTCGGTATCCTCGAAGTGCCTTCAGAGGGAGACCTCTGCTTCAACGAGATACTGTTCCACCCCTCCGCCTCCGGAGCCGAATTCATCGAGCTATATAACCGGTCAGACAGGATACTCGATCTCTCTGCAGTCATGCTCGGCTTGATAAAACAACCTGATTACGAGCTTCCCGACACCACCTTCTACAGGCTGGCTACCGACCGTTTGCCGTTGTTTCCCGGCGAATGCCTGGTCCTGACCGGGGATCCCGCAACAATAAAAGAGCAATATACCATCTGCCGCCCGGATGGCTTTCTGGTCCCGGGCTCGCTGCCTACGCTTCCGGATGACGGAGGAAGCCTTGTCTTGCTGACCACAGGAGGAACATTCATCGAGAGGGTTGATTACGACGAGTCGATGCATTTTCCCCTGCTGAACACCTTCTCAGATGTTTCGCTGGAACGGATTTCCACCTCCCGTTCCGGTATAGACCCTGCCAACTGGCACAGCGCTTCCTCCGCATCGGGATTCGCCACTCCCACCTGTCCCAACTCGCAAACCATCGGGGAGACAATGGGCAGCGATCCTGTATGGCTCGACCCGGAGGTCTTCTCCCCGGATAACGACGGCCATGATGACAACCTGGTGATCCATTACCATTTCGAAAGTCCCGGACTGACCGCCAACGTCACCATCTTCGACCCTTCCGGCCGCCTGGTCAGGTACCTCGAGCACAACGCCTATGTAGGTACGGAAGGAATCTTTACATGGGACGGTATCGCCGAAAACGGCTCACGGGCAGCGATCGGCCTCTACCTGGTCTGTTTTGAAATATATGACACCGGGGGGATGACCTCAAAGTACAAACGATGCGCCGTGCTGGCCGGGAATTTTTATTAACGGCTGTTATAAAGACTCATCGTCTGCATAGCGCCCACTGCCACAAAGCTCTTGATGACCTCAACAGCCAGCTCCACACGGGGTATCATGATCTCCTCCTCGTCACGGGTCCATTTGCCAAGCACCCAATCCACCTGATATCCTTTGGCAAAATCACTGCCGATCCCGATACGCAGACGCGGGAATTCCGTCGTACCCAGCATTTCTATGATGCTTTGCAATCCGTTGTGTCCTCCGTCGCTGCCGCTCATTCTCAGCCGGACCACACCTGTGGGCAGGGCAATATCATCCACCACCACCAGCAACTGCCCGGCAGGGATATCTTCCTTCTGAAGCCAGTAACGGACGGATTTGCCGCTGAGGTTCATGAATGTGGAGGGCTTGATCACTACCATGGTACGCCTTTTATAGCGCAGCCGGCATATCCCGGCATAGCGCTCAGGCTTGAACCTTGCGCCTGCTCCAGCTGCCAGGGCATCAGCCACCACAAATCCGATATTGTGGCGGGTATTGGCATACTCCTCGCCCGGATTCCCCAGGCCTGCGATCAGAAATTTCATCAGACGAAAACAGGGCATAAAGTTACAAAACGTCATGCCCTGTCGCAAAATCAATAAGGCTTGTTTATTCTTCCGCTTCCTTGCCTTCTTCCTTGGCTGTTTCAGCCTTTGCGGCGGCTTCAGCGGCTTCCTCCTCAGCAGCAGTGGCTGCAGCGCCCCTGGCAGTCTTGATGGAGACGATCACCGAATCGGGTTTCTCGAGGAATTCAAGATGTTCGTACTTCAGGTCACGGATCCGTGCCGACTGGCCAATATCCAGATCGTCCACATGTACGGTTAGGTGATCGGGTATGTGTTCTAACATTCCCTTCACCGTGATCTTTCGCATCTTCTTGTGCATCTTGCCACCCTTGAGGGATCCTTTGGCCACACCTTCAATGTGCACGGGTATGGCAATCTTGATGGGCCTGTCACCTGTCAGTTCAAGGAAATCCACATGCACCACATTGTCAGTCACAGGATGGTATTGCACCTCCTGGATGATGGCCTTGTGGTTCTTGCCTGCGATTTCCAAGTCGATGAGGTAAACGTCAGGAGTGAAGATCAGTCTGGAAAAGGCCTTCTCATCCAGTGAGAACCGGATCTGTTCCTTTCCCCCATACATAACGCATGGAATGTGACCTTCATTCCGGATCCTCCTAGCATCTTTTTTCCCTACGTGCGCACGGGGCGCACCGCTCATAGATACTGTTTTCATAACAAATCTGATATTAAAGGTTACGTGTGATGGTCGAATTGAAACAGGGAGCTGATGGATTTTGTTTTCAGCACCCTGTGGATCACCTCTGCGAACAGGGGTGCTGTGGAGAGCACATGGATACGGCTGCTTTCTTTCCTGAGCGGGATGGTATCCGTGACCACCACTTCGGTGAAGGGTGCACTCTCCAGCTTCTCATATGCCTGCCCGGACAGCACGGGATGGGTACTGAATGCCCTGACGCTGGCCGCACCACGGTCCATGATCAGCTGTGCCGCTTTGGTGATGGAGCCGCCTGTATCGATGATGTCATCCACCACGATCACATCCTTTCCGCTGACATCTCCGATGAGCTCCATGCGGGCCACTTCATTGGGCTTGGAACGCTGCTTGTAGCAGATCACGAAGCCCGTATCCAGTATCTTGGCATAGGCCGCTGCCCTGCGTGTGCCACCCGTATCGGGCGAGGCCATGACCGCATTGGGCAGGTTGAGGCTGCGCATATAGGGAATGAAAACAGATGATGCGAAGAGGTGATCCACCGGCACATCAAAGAATCCCTGAATCTGGTCTGCATGCAGGTCTATGGTGATGACACGCTGTACTCCTGCTGCCATGAGAAGATTGGCCATCAGCTTCGAAGCGATGGAGACACGGGGTTTGTCCTTCCTGTCCTGGCGCGCAAAGCCGAAGTAAGGGATCACAGCGATAATCCTCTTTGCAGAAGCCCGCCGTGCTGCATCGATAAGCATGAGCAGCTCAAAGTGATTCTCCAGCGGCGGGATTGTGGACTGCACGATGAAGACATCACGTCCCCGGATATTCTCTTCAAAGGAAGGCTGGAACTCGCCGTCGGAAAACTCTGTCACCACCATCTTTCCCAACGGCTGCCCGTAACTTTCGGCGATCTTTTCAGCCAGGTGCTGGGTGGCTCTCCCCCCGAAAATGACCGGTCTTGCTGCCATGATGCTGTTGGATTGTTTGTTGCAGGATGTCTCCGGCGGCGAAATTACTATTTTTATCAAACTTTCCTAATTTTGCCTCCGGCACAATGCCCGGATGGCGGAATAGGTAGACGCGTTGGTCTCAAAAACCAATGGGGTAACACCCGTGCCGGTTCGATCCCGGCTCCGGGTACTAATATTTATACTGACCATGATGTGATTGATAGTGCCCGATCATGTATTATGTATATGCACTTAAAAGTGTA
>JAFGHD010000159.1 GCA_016939365.1 Bacteroidales bacterium
CAATGGCAGGGAATGTGCGGCAGGCGTCTACTTCTGGGTTTTTGAATGCACGTTCGGCCCGGAAAACCTCAAAAAAACACTCAAAGGCAGCGTGACACTGCTGAGGTGATATCAATGTATTTTCTATGTGTGTTACTATGTGCGCTACTGTGGCTATGTGGTTCTGTTCAGTTGTTGATTTTTTTACCACATAGACACATAGCACACAGAGGTTTCACATAGTTCTATTCTTTGGGAAGGGAAGAATAAAGATGATTTACCATGGTTTTTTGTCCATGATGAAAAATGTTCGTGCAATTGAAATTTATTATTATCCCTTTCGGTTTGGACAATAGTTGCATGTAGGTCAGCAGCACTGCCTCATGAATGGGCAAAATACCATCTATTGATTTCAATTCCACGATGATACAATCTTCAACCAGCACATCATATCTTAGTTCTGCCTCAAGATCAATGCCTTTGTAGTTCAAAGCAACCTTCTGCTGACTCCTGCAGCTGATTCCATTCAGGTAAAGCTCATGAATGAAACACTTCTCATAGATGCTTTCAAGAAGACCAGGACCGAGATGCTTATGCACTTCAATAGCGCAACCAAGGATACGATATGTCAGATCGTCAATTTTCTTTTGTGTCATTCCATTAAATATCTGATTTACGGTTGTAAGTTAAAGTTTTTTCTATGTGTTTTACTATGTGCGCTACTGTGGCTATGTGGTTCGGTTCGGTTCAGTTGTTGATTTTTTTACCACATAGACACATAGCACACAGAGGTTTCACATAGATCTCATGCTGACCGGTGCAGGGAGGTTGAGCCGATAAATTCCCGGCAGGGAGTGGGTGCTTTTGTTTCGTACATTTGCCCTGCCCGCCTGTGAAACAATGGCCGGTACCCCCATGAAGCTCAACAGCAGGGAATATATCAGGATTTCGGTCATATACACAGCGGTAGCCGCTTTTCCACCCCTGCTCAACCTGGTGATCAGGCCCCTGATCGAAGGATTCGACAGGCTTGATCCTGCCGATTTCTCCCGCATAGAGATCGCAGAGGTCATCACCTCCCTGGCATTTGTCATTGCCATCTATTCCATGGGCAACGCGATCTCGCGTTTTTACTACGATTATCTTGACGACCGGAAAGGATACCGGCAAATGGTATCCGGGATATTCAATTCCATCCTGGTGCGTGGCGCCTTTGTTCTTCTGGCTGCGTGGATATTCATGAAGCCCATCGGCCGGCTGTTCACTCAGCCCGAGCTTCAGGATTTCGGCAGCTATGGCTTCGCCGCCATCCTGACCGGGATCAGCCGTGCAGTCAACCTGACCGCATTTGCCTTGTACCGGAATGAAAAGAAGGTCAGGTTGTACCTGCTGTTGAATTTCATGCTGGGAGGACTGAGGGCCGGATTCCAGCTCGCAGGGGTGTTCCTGTATGATATGAGCTTCACAGGATATGTCTATGGAACGGCAGTGGGCAGCGGTTTCACATCCCTGACCATCCTGGGATACACCTATGCCACTTCCGGATTCAAACTGAACCATCACCTTCTCAAACCGGTCCACCAGTTTGCCAGGCCTCTTTCCCAGTATGCCCTGATCCTGTGGGCCATACGCTTTGCAGACAGGTATTTCCTCGAGAGTACACCAAACGAACTCGGGATTTACAGTCAGGCACTGATGCTCTCCTTCGGCATCGAAGTGATCCTCCAGGGCCTGCAGGGAGCCACACAGCCCGAGATATTCCGCATGATGAAGGAGGGGACACAACAGAACATCGAAGGGATTAAAAAGCTTTCCAACCTGCTGATGGCCCAGAGCCAGGTGCTGATCGCCCTTACGATCCTGCCGGCCATGCTCTACTGCCAGATTTTCAAAACTGACCTCCGCCTGGCCGCCGGCTTCATCTCCATCGTGTTCGTGAGGTATATCCAGCGGACACAATATGTGATCTTCTCCTTCCCGGTCTACTATGAGAAAAAAACCAAATTCTACCTCTACCTGAACAGCTTTTCGCTGGCCATCAACCTGTTGCTGCTGTATTTCCTGGTGCCCATCTGGGGCGCCTACGGTGCGGTCACCGGCATCCTTGCCTCACAGGCTTTCATGGTAGCCGGGGTTTACTGGTACCAGAACCGGATCATACAGATTCCATGGAACCTAAGAAAACTGATGGTGTTCCCCACACTGATCCTGGTTTTGAGCATTATACTGGAGCTTGTCAAACTGCAAATGAACAGTGAACCGTTTCTTCCTTCGTCGGTGCTGGTGGCCGCCATCTTTGCCGGCCAGGCATTCCTTTACAGGAAAGAGTTACGTGAAATCATCAAGGGCAAATGGTCACAATATTTCTAGAGAGGCAGCCCGGCCCTGAAGAAATGGAAGAGATCAGGGAAATGGCCGCCGTCATCAACGATCTGGTCATTTATACCGGTAAACCCTACCCCGGAGGTCTCGAAGCTCTTTGCCGCCCGTTACCCGAGCCATCGCCTGAAGAGAAAAAACGGATCAATTATGATATTTTCCACCGCGTATTGGATTTCGGCGAACGCCGCTTCGGTGGCGTGGCGGTCGCGGACCTGCTGATGTGCAGCCGGGCCGGCGTTTGGCATTACCATAAATTCCGCACCTACTTCAGGATGCGGAACCTCTGCTATATCCTTGCGGTGTTTGAAGAAACCGTCAGGAGCAGCGACAGTGTCGTCTGCTTCATCTCGGATGCCCTTCTGAATGAGGCACTGAAAAGGCATCCGGGAGTAGATATCCGCTTCAGGCCGGTACCCAGACCCCGTCCCAACCGGCTGACCCTCCTGAAATGGGGACTGTTCTTTATCGCAAGGTCCTTGTGGAGCTGGCTGAACAGTAATACCCAGCAAAAGGTAAAATACCTGGTGATCGACCATTCCCTTCGCCAGACCTGCCTTGACCTGGACACCCTGAAACCGGGGCAGGACAACTACAACCTCGCCTACCTTTTCGACCGGCTCGATCAGGAGTTCGCCATCCTGAGCAATGTGGAGATACCCCGTATCCATTCCGACATCCCGTTCAGGTGGGAACGGCATTACCTCAGAAGGAGCAGAAAGGGGATCCCGGTTCTTTTCAACGAGCCGGTTTTGCTGCGCGCCTTCATTTCCGTCAATATCCGCAGGGAACTCAGGGGACTGGTTTCCGGTCTTGTAAATGCACTGGATCTCATGGCTGCGGAGGAGACAGACCTCACCGAAAGGCTGATCATCATGCACCTCAGGAGCCTGACCGGATCATCGAGATATTTTTTATTCAAATACCTCGCTTTCAGGAAATTCTTTGCAGGAAGCGGTATCCTTTCCGTCGGAACGATTGATGAGAACAGCCCGGCCATCAAGGCGATCCTGGATGCAGCCGCGGCACAGGGTATCAGGAGGGTGGGCATCCAGCACGGTACGATCCACGACCTTCATCCTGCATATGTGTTCACTCCGCAGGATATACGGAGAGGGGTGATTCCCGACCTGACCCTTGCCTGGGGCACCCGGTGGAAGGATTTCCTGGTGAATGTGGGGAATTATCCCCCTTCGGCAGTGGAGATCACCGGGCAGATCCGCTCCGACATCATCCCCAGGTTATTGGAATCAGGGAAGGACATTTTGCCCGAAGCGCTCCGCATGAAAGGCCGTATCGTGGTGTTTGCCTCCCAGCCACAACGCGATCCGGCATTGCGGCGGCAGGCCGCCTTCGATGTCTTCACCGCAGCAGCCGCCCTGCCGGAGATACACCTGGTACTCAAACCCCATCCCGCTGAAAGGGACGATGAGCCCTATTACCGGGAGATCGCCCGGGAGGC
>JAFGHD010000160.1 GCA_016939365.1 Bacteroidales bacterium
ACACCTGCCGGCAGGGAGATGACCCCCACGAGGTAATTTTCATCGACCAGCATCTTTCGCAAGTTCTTGTATGCTGTTCCGGACTGAAAGATGATCCCTTCCGGGACAACAATAGCTGCACGGCCATCCGGGGTGAGATGTTCAGCCATGTAATCGACAAACAGGACCTCACTGCGTTTGCTGTCTACCGAAAACCGCTTATGAGGCCGGATGCCGCCTTTCGGCGACATGAACGGAGGATTGGCCAGGATCACATCGGCATATTCATTCCATCGCTCCTCACTGGTCAGGGTATCGTATTCAAAGATGTGTGGATCCTTAAAACCGTGCAGGTAAAGGTTCACCAGGGAAAGGCGCACCATATCCGGTGAAATGTCGTACCCCCTGATGTTGTTCACCAGCCGGGTCCTTTCATCCGGTGTGAGCTTGTCCCCCTTGTATTTCTTGCCATTCACAGCGCCAAGCTCTTCCATGCGGATGCCATGAATTTCGAAGGCAGCGGGATCATGTTCCGGGTCGTAATTCGAGGAATTGTTTTTCAGGATGTGTTTGTATGCTGAAATCAGGAATCCTGCAGTGCCACAGGCCGGGTCAAGGATACTATCATGCTTCTGCGGTTCAATGATCTCCACCATGAAATCAATGATGTGCCTTGGTGTGCGGAACTGTCCGGCATCCCCCTGGCTGCCCAACACGGACAACAGGTATTCAAACGCATCCCCGAGCTTCTCACTGTGGGAATAATTGAAATCATTGATGATCTTGAGAAAGGCTTTCAACGTTTCCGGATCCCGGTAGGGCAGGAAGGCATTCTTGAAAATATCCCTGAACAACTGTGGAATGTTCGGATTTTGATTCATTTTCTGGATGGCCTCACCGTAAAGGTTAAGCACCTCAAAACCGCCCAGGGACCGGTCCATCAGCCTGTGCCAGGCATAACGTTCATAATCCCGCACAAAATACTTCCTTTCCCCGCCCAATTCCTCAGACTCGTTATCCATATCATCCATGAACTTGTATATCATGGCGATGGTGATCTGCTCCACCTGACTCTTGGGATCGGGCACCTTACCTACGAGGATATCCCTCGCAGCATCAATCCTTCTTCTTGTTTCTACATCAAGCATCTTTACATGAAATTATTCAGGGGCACATAATCCTTGATATACTCCGGGATTTGTGTACGCCATCTGGCTCCTACCGCTTTGAAGTCAGCCATGGAGAATGTCGGGCTGACGTACAATGCCGTATAATTTTTCCTGTTGATGATCTCCCTTACATGGGGATCGGTGATGTATGCCTTGAAATAATATTTCAGGGCAAGGATGTCATCCTTTTCTTCCGGCTTGCATACCGAAAGGAATTTTTCGAACTCCTCCTCCACCAGTTGATCCTTTGATTTAATGAACGGGATCAATCCAAAAATATATTCGATGATCTCCCTTAATGAAAGTCTCCGGTCTGTATCCAGGGCTTTCCGGAGCTTTTCCAGGGTGACATAATCTTCCGGCTTGTTCATGTGGTTTTCATTCACGTAATCGATCACTGTTTCCCAATTGCCCACCTGTATATTTTCAATGATTACCGGATCCGATTGAATACGTTCGTTGAATTTTTCAAAGAACATCCGGTCGATCTTCATCCCTTCCAGGCCGATGACTTTTTCCCGGAGTGTTTTCACCTTATCCGGGTCAAAGGTTTCATATTCTTTAATAATCCCCGGACCTTCAGATGATTCGCCGGTTGAATCCCTTCTTATGGCTGGCAATTTAAGGACTTCATCATAATTGTATTCCTCTTCGAAATATTCACAGTTAGCGAAAAAGTCGAAAAGCTTGAAGG
Source organism: Bacteroidales bacterium (assembly GCA_016939365.1). Classification (GTDB taxonomy): domain Bacteria; phylum Bacteroidota; class Bacteroidia; order Bacteroidales; family JAFGHD01; genus JAFGHD01. The sequence continues at coordinate 1,843 of JAFGHD010000160.1, forward strand.
TCGTTTTCTTCAGCGCCATAAACTCTTCCTTTTCCTGTGGCAGGATCAGCTTATCGGCGAATTTCCATGTACGTGTGCCACGACCCTTGATCTGAATGAAGTCAGTGGGCGAAAAGATGGGTCTCATCAGGCATATGTTCAGGATATCCTGGCAGTCATACCCCGTGGTCATCATCCCTACCGTGCAGCAGACGCGGGTTTTACTTGTCAGGTAAGAGGAATAGAAGTTCCCGTTTCCATTCAGGTTATTGCTCCTATCGCTGAAGTTGATGGTCATTTGCTGTGCTCCCTGCACCAGGGAGGTAACCTGCACGGCAAAGTCGGAATTGTATTTCCCTGGATAGAGTTTATCGGCCATCTCGTTCAGGATTTGGGTGATCTTGGCCGCATGGTTCTGGCTCACGCAGAAGACAATGGTCTTTCCTATCTCTCCGCTGACCGGATCCCGGAGGGCGTTTTCAAGGAAGGTTTTGCAAAAGACCGTATTGGTCTGTTCAGAAAAGAACTTCTTTTCAAAATCCCGGTGGTAAAACTTGCCTTTCTCTTCTTCTCCCTCATCATCGATATTCATCACCGCATAACCTTCATCTGAAAGCAACTGAGTGGTAATATCTGTCCTGGCGTCCACAACGGTAGGACTGATGAGGTAACCGTCTTTCACCCCGTCCAGCAGACTGTACCGGTAGGTGGGCTGGCCGCTTTCGCAGCCGAACGTCTTATAAGTATCCAACAAATTCCGGCGTTCAATCTCCCGGGGATCGGTGGCTTGGTTTTCCGCATCGAACTTTTTCAGGTAATCCTTCGGAGTGGCGGTCAGTCCAAGCTTGTAGCCTATAAAATATTCAAACACCGCCCGGGCATTTCCGCCGATGGAACGGTGTGCCTCATCGGAAATGACAAGGTCGAAGTCGGTAGGCGAAAACAATCTCCGGAATTTATTATCGATCAGCAAGGACTGTACCGTGGTAACGACAATCTCTGCTTTTTTCCAATCATCACGGTTCTCCTTGTAGATCACCGTCTGGTAATCATTTTTCAAATACTGGACAAAAGATTTCCAGGCCTGGTTTTCCAGTTCCAGGCGGTCCACCAGGAACAATACCCGGTGGGCATTTCCGGTCCGAAGGAACAGTTTGCATACGGATGCTGCCACAAGGGTTTTCCCTGTTCCGGTGGCCATCTCAAACAGAAACCGGTCGTTGCCATGCCTGACAGCATCCTGCAGGTATTTTACCGCCTTGATCTGGTAATGCCTTAAGAACCTGATACCGGTACGATCAACAAACTCTCTCCGGGTTTCATCGTTCAGGAACTGAGGATTCTGAAAATACCCCGGATCCATTGTTCTGGCAATATACCCTTCATCCACTGGCTCATTGACCATCTTCACGGGATCCGTCACGATCCTTCTAAAACCTTCCACAGAATCCGGCTTCGGGAACCTGGTAATAACATATGGGTTTCCACGTTCCAGGTCCCAGAAGTAATGCAGGTTGCCATTGGACAGGATCACGAAGCGGCAATTTTCTGAGCGGGCATATTTCCGGGCCTGTTCCTTTCCGATCAGGGGACTCTTATCCTCAGCCTTTGCTTCCAGAACGATCAGCGGATGTCCCTTCTCATTCAGCAGGAGAAAATCAACAAAGCCATCTTTTGTACGCTCAAAGTCTTTGCCCAGCTCATTTATCATCTTCTCTGTTATCTTCACATGATCCTCGAGTACGATATTGGCTATACCGTCCGGTCCGTCCAGCAGGCGCCATCCGGCTTCTTCCAAAAGTCTGTTGATCTTAATGCGGGCCTTGGCTTCTTTCATTCCCATTCCTGGTAAAGATTTCGTCATTTACCTTTCAAATTTGAGTCCGCTCCGAAAACAAATAATCATTGATAATGCCACCAAATCTCAAAAGCACGAAATCCCACAAATAGAACATAATCAGGCATATAGATTTAGTGCATTTTCGTGTTTTTGTGTTTTCGTGGCATAAAAAACACTTTTCGGAGCGGACTCAAATTTAGGACTTTAACACATTTGAATGGAAAAAGAGTACAAAATAATGGGGTGGGTGTAAACGACCGGTTTAGAGTTCTGTTCACCTGGACCCTGCCTGACGACCTGCCCGCCGGATAATTCGACGAAGCTGCATGGGCCGGAGGGCATAAAGTAGGAGAAAGAACCGGGCTTTATCCCAGCATAACAACCCCTCCGGGGAATCGATCCACCTGCCGTTTGGGGCTAAACCCCCTGATTCAATTGTAGCTGTTATCATTATCCACCAAACTGATCCCGCAGAGAGTGTTACGATTTTGAAAATCGTGTGAATCTCTACTGCTTTTGGCTCTTATTAATTTTCAGAATCATTATGGCCTGGCAGGAATAACAAAATTCACCGGCAGGAAAAAGCATGGCTTGACAAATTGAAGGCAAGTGTGGCAATTCTTATATACTTTCCGATGATGATTTAAAAAGACAATATATGGTTTAATTTAAAAAACCCTGTGAATCCAATATTTCAAGGTACTCTTCCTTGGATAGCGGACATTTGGCAAAGTCAATAAACTGATCTTTAGTTAATTCGCATTGCACGGACATCTGCCGGATCAGGTAATTTTCGAGCTCTTGTGAATTGTGGCTTATCTTGGTGCGAGACACAAGAAGGTTATTATGATAGAATTCGAGTTGTTTATGGTCTGAAGATTTTGTTTTCGCTTCCTGAAATCCTTTCTTTTTCAAATTACGGAATGTACGTTTAGGATCTAATACACTCATATTTGTTCGATTTTATCAATCATTTGATTAATAAAGCTTTTAACCATATTGAAGTGCGATGACAATTGTTCTTCGGGTAGTTCGTTCAACCGGTGGTACAAATAATCAAATTCCTCTGCAAAACTTAATTCAGCTTCATCTTCGGTTTTACCTGTACCAATAATGTCGAGCATCTCCGAATGAATGACAAAATAATCATCCTCTTTCTCGAAATGACATCTTAACGGAAATTTTAATATGTAACTACGAAGGTAAATCATACCTTGCAATGTCTTGCACAAGTCGCTGTAAATCTTCAGCAAAGCGAATAAGAATATCTACTGGAATGCTATTGTACCTCCCCAGTTCGCCACCAATTTGTATATAAACTCCCTTTGAGAGGTCGATTTTCATGATTTATATTTTTTAGTAGAAGTAAAAATATTCAGAGACTGTTTTTAATCTTGCAAGATTGTTGATTCTGTTGTTATTAGACTCCGTGAATATCCCGCCAGTCCCCCGGAGGTGGGCAGACAGGCATCAACCATCATGAACCTGCCTCTCCTCAGGGCAAAGCATTCCTTCAATAAGGCACCCACACCCGCATCCCGCCCGCTCCCCTGTTGGCCCAGGCGTAATAAGGGATGGCCGTGGCACGGATTCTCCTGTCCGGCTGGCCTTTTTCCCCTGGTTTCTCCACGGCTTCGAAGGTGATCGTCTGCACCCCGTTGAGCATATCCGGCGAGAAGCGGATTTCATACTGCCTGTCGCCTGCAGCGGCAAGGTTCATGACTGTTGCGCCATCCTGGTCGTGATCCTCGAGGCAATAGACCAGCGGACCCCGCTGGATGGCAAAGGCGCCCCTGTCGGCTGCGACGCTGTCATGTGCCAGTACCTCCCGCACCGGCATGGGCAAAGTCAGTGAGATCACATCGCCGGACTGCCACCTGCGGCTGATACGGGCATAACCCCTCAGCATATCCATGGTTACCTTCTCCCCGTTCACTTCAAGTACCGGCTGTTCTTCCGGCACCGGTGCAAAACGGTACAGGTCTCCCGGGACCGGCTCATTGCGCGCCCACCCGGGAATGCGCACCCATATATCCAGCCTGAATGTTCTCTCCGGCTCCACATGAATGGTGATGTCACCCTCCCAGGGATAGGAGTTCTCCTGTCTCAGGGTAATCATACCATGACGGGTTTCCAGGGTCGTCTCTCCCGCAATGAACAGGTTCACGAAGATATGATCCATGTCATGAGCGTAGACATAACCCGGGATGGAAGGCATGAAACGGCAGATGTTGGAGGGACAGCATGCGCATCCGAACCACTCCCTGCGCTGATGGCCACCATCGGATTCGAGTGGGTTGGGATAGAAGAAATGATCGCCAGTCAGTGACACGCCCGACAGCAGGGCGTTATAGAGGGTCCGTTCCATCACGTCGATATATCCGGCATCGCCGTGGAGCAGGAACATCCGCTGGTTCCACATCACGAAGGCGATGGAGGCGCAGGTCTCGCAGTAGGCGGTCAGGTTGGGCAGGTCATACGGCGCCCCGAAACCCTCGTTGCTGCCGGTTTGGCCGATGCCGCCGGTGACGTACATCTTCCGGGTGACCACATCTTCCCATATCCTGCCGATCGCAGCAATATATGAGGTGTCGCCGGTCAGTGCTGCCACATCGGCCATCCCGCTGTACATGTAGCAGGCTCTTACGGCATGCCCGGTGGCTTCTGATTGTTCCGTCACCCGGAGGTGCGACTGGTTGTATTCCCATCCGCCGGGTCCCCGGACATCGAGGAAGAATTTCGCCAGATCCAGGTATTTCCTGTTCCGGGTGATCCGGTAAAGCCTGACCAGCCCCATCTCGATCTCCTGATGGCCGGGATACCGCTCAATCCTCCCCCATCCGAATTCCCTGTTGACCAGGTTGGCGCTTTTCATGGCCACGTTCAGCAGCGACTTCTTTCCGGTGGCCGTATAATGTGCAGCCGCCGCCTCGTAGAGGTGTCCCAGGTTGTAGAGCTCATGGCTGTGTTCGCTCACCTTCTCCCAGCGCCGGCTTCCCGCCATGGGCAGGGCACTGTCGCCCATGATGGTACGGTTGGTATACAGGTAACCATCGTCCTCCTGGGCCAGTGCGATCTTGCAGATCAGGCTGTCCAGGTAGGCCTCCAGCAATGTATCGGGCCGGATCATCAGCGAATAGGATGCCCCTTCAATGATCTTGTAGACATCGGAATCGTCAAAACCATATTTGGAGCAGAAGCTGCCCTCCGCCAGGCCTCCGGCGATCTCGAAGTTGCGGATGCGGCCGGTCTCTTCGCTCTGGCAGAACGCGATCGGAATGGTGACTTCCGAATTGATGACCAGCCGGGGCAGCCAGAAATCATCCGACAATGCCACCTTGTTGAACGGTACCGGCATGACCGGATATTCCGCCGTCCCGGATTCCTGCTTTTGGCAGGAAACGGACAGGATCAGACTGGGCAGTATAATGCCCGCAAGAATTTTAAATGCTTTCATGGGAAAAAGTATTCTTTTCTTACAGATTCCCTGGTTGAACGAATATTGATCAAGGGATATCCCAATCTCAGATTCAAAGAATTAAAAAAGATTGATCTTGTCAAAATGAAAGTTTTCTCACTCTTTCACCAGGATGATCTCGCGGTACCTGGAATCGTTCCAGGTATTGATCAGTTCCCTGAACTGTCCGGCATCACCGGCCGGCACCATGTCTCCTGAAACCGCCAGCAGGCGCATGACACGGACTTTCCCATCCTGGAAGGCAACACTTACCGACACTTTTCCGTAGTCGTTTTCGGCAAAAGTTTCGTCCCCCGGTACCACTGCTGTATAACCCTGTGGCAATGACCAGGTGATATCATACTCCTCCCAGATATTGAACGGGGGCTGCAGCGGTGACTCTCTGCCGGGTAGCAAATGATCCATATGCCAGGAGCGGGATCCTTTGCTGTACTCCGGTACGGGGACGAAGACAAATCCGGCCCGGCTGATTTCCGGTGGGCTGCATTCGATCTCGCACGAGAAGACAGAGGTGGTCAGGTTGCATTGTTCCAGCGTAACAGAGATCACCTCCCTTGACGAAATGCCGTTGAACAGCCTTTTGACTGCAGTTGTATCGGCGATCAGGTCCAGATAGGGATTGGCTACCCCGGACACCTCAACATGAAGCCTGCCTTTCACAGACATGTCCCCGGCTACCCCGAAGGTACCGGTAACTTTCACGCCGTTGCCGGGTATCTCGGGATTCTCGATCCGGGCTTGCCTGTCCGGATCAAGAAGTACCGCCTTCTCGCCCCTCATGGTACATACCAGGCTTTGGTCCGACAATTCAGTGGGTGAGAGGTAAAGCTGCTCCCTTTCACGCGGGTTGACCTGCACCAGGTATCGTGAGGCCAGGGGGAGGCATCCCATACTTTCGTCAAACAAGGCCGACGGAAACAGGATGACCGGAAATGCACTGATGCCCGCATCGCGGAGCAGTGCCGTCATCAAAAGGCATTTTTCAAGCGATGTACCGCCGTTGCTTTCCCATACCTCTGCCGGGGTGCGCAATGTATAGCCCGTGTATTCCGGAGGAACGGGATGAAGATTCAGGTCGTTGACCACCAGCTTACGGATCTTCACCGCCGCGATGCGATCGTCCTTTTCCTGCTCACGGATGGCGGCCACGGCTTTCTTCATAGATTCAGTGCACCGGTACTGAAATGCCTCCTGCCCGGTCAAAAGGGAACAGGCGTCCTCCAAAGTTGCCGTGCTGAATGCCAGCCTGGGCAAATGGGTGTCATGGGCGGGCTGGAAGGGATCGTGAGACTGCTCCAGAAGGTCCCGGAAGCTGAAAGTGTACACTTTGGATCCTTCCTCCTCCGTCACATCCGGAGAGGTCCGCAGGTTGAAAACCCGATAATTCAATGTCCTGTCAGCGGGCACCCGGATGACGAACTCTTCATCCTCCACGGTGGAAGACTCACACAACACTTCGTTTCCCATGAGGGCGGGGAAATACCCGGGTTGCGTATGTATGGAATAGTCCAGCACGATGGTCGCACCGACTTCCAGACCTGTATGGGTGACTACCATTTCGCGCAAATTATTGAAGGCAGGCGCATCGGAAGCAAAACGAGGCAACACCTCATTGAATGCGTTTTCCGGGACAGGCACCTCCTGCCCCTTGCTGTCAATGGTATATGCCTTGTTGATCTTCAGGGTCTGGTATTGCGGGTTGTAGACAATAAACGTCTCTCCGTAGAGACGGTTGAAGGAGAAGTGGGTGACCAGCCGTACCCTCCTGAAGTAGTGATAATCCTGGCTTCCGTCAGGATTCAGCGTGTATTCCCTGATGATCTTCTTGAACACGGCATCGGTGTCCGGCTCCTGCGCAGACAACAAGGCTGTCATCATGACCAGGGCGATGATGTGGGATGTTTTTTTCATGGCATGGGATTGTTAAATACAAAAACCATTCATGTGAGCATTGTCAGTTCATCAACATGTTAAGGATCACGGGATTATCGCTGATCTTTTTATGTGCGGACACTGCCTCGCGGAAAGAGGGCCAGTCCTGCGGCTCATAGACCCGTTTGCGGAATTTGGCGTTGATCTGGACGGTCAGTTCCCGTCCTTCCAGGTGATAGCTACCCTTGAAGGAGGCAGCCTCTCCGGATGTCATCTC
>JAFGHD010000161.1 GCA_016939365.1 Bacteroidales bacterium
CCTGTCATGCCTTCGACCTGTCTTCCTCCAGGAAGGCAGATAAACCGTTGGACAGGCAGACAGGCAAAATCAAACAGCATCAGTATATTTGGTTTGTGTAGGTGAGAATGAATCTCCATCCCATAATTTATAACGATTCCAATTTTACATATTTCTCTGTTATACAACGTTTTAAAAAAACATACTGATTTATATACATTCTAAATTATAACCGGTTTTGTTTGACGAAAAAAAAACCGATTAATTTTGAGCTGTTATTGGACTAACAATCAAACTACAAAAAGACAACAAAGCAGGAAAATATGGATTCCCAGATCGCAAAAATCGTTGAGAAGTATGGCAATGATCCCTTCCGCCTGATGGACATCCTGATCGACAGTCATCAGTACAAGGGATTTGTTTCCGATGAAGATACCGCTCAGATATCGGACAAACTCGGAATATCACAAGTGGATGTGGAACAGACGCTTACCTTTTACCATTTCTTTTCGAAGATTCCGAGGGGGAAGTACACGATCTATCTGAACAACAGCCTGGTATCCAATATGATGGGGCAGGCGGAGATCGCAGAGGCTTTTGAAAAGGCGACGGGTACAAAATTCGGTACAGTATCGGAGGATGGCCTCTTCGGGCTCTTCCACACCTCATGTATCGGTATGAACGACCAGGAACCGGCAGCCATCATCAACGGCATCATCTTTCCCAGGATCACCACATACCGTGTCAGGGAGCTGATCAGGGCTTTCCGGAGCGGAAAGACGGCTTCCGATATGATCATCAGCTTTGGTGGCGGCCAGAACCAGTCGGATTTGATCAAGGCCATGGTCACCAATAACCTGAACCGGAGGGGAGGAGTGATCTTCCCGGATTACGAGCAAGGTAGTGCGCTGAAAAAGATGGCCGGCATGAAACCTGAGGAGGTGATCAATGAAGTGATCCAATCGAACCTCAGGGGCCGGGGCGGTGCCGGTTTTCCTACAGGAATGAAATGGCAGTTCTGCACGAAGTCCAAGAGCAATGAGAGATACGTGCTTTGCAATGCGGATGAGGGCGAGCCGGGTACCTTCAAGGACAGGGTGATCCTGACGGAACGCCCGAGGCTTCTTTTCGAAGGGATGGTCATCGCAGGTTATGCCATCGGAGCCAAAGAGGGAATCCTTTACCTGCGCATGGAATACCGCTACCTCAAAAACCACCTGGAGGCCGTTCTGAATGAATTCAGGCAAAAAGGCTGGCTGGGGCAGAATGCCGCAGGCATCAGCGGCTTCAGTTTCGATATCCGCATCCAGTTTGGAGCGGGCGCCTATGTTTGCGGAGAAGAATCGGCGCTGATCGAATCATGCGAAGGAAAACGCGGAGAACCACGTAACCGTCCGCCGTTCCCGGTACAGGTGGGTTACAAGGGTTCGCCCACAGTAGTCAATAATGTGGAAACCCTCTGCTGTGTGGTCAAGATCCTGGTCAACGGTGCAGAGTGGTACAAGGGAATGGGTACTAAGGAGACATCGGGCACCAAGCTGCTGAGCATCTCCGGCGATGTAAAATACCCGGGAGTTTTTGAGATCGAATGGGGCATGACCATCCATGAGATGCTGGAGATGGCCGGTGCTGTTCACCCCAAAGCCGTCCAGGTGGGAGGACCGTCCGGCCGGCTCATCGGTCCCAACGAATTCAAACGGACCATCTGTTACGAAGACCTACCCACCGGAGGAGCCATGATCGTCATCGGCGAAGGCAGGAATATCCTGGAGGTGGTGAAGAACTTCACGGAATTCTTTATCGACGAATCCTGCGGCTCATGTGCACCCTGCCGCTATCTTACCGTAATCCTCAGAAACAAGCTCCAGAAGATCATCGACGGGAAGGGTATCATGAAAGACATTGATGATCTGGTCAACTGGGGCAGACTGATGAAATCAGCCAACCGGTGTGGACTGGGGCAGACCGCTGCGAATCCGATCCTTACCAGCATCGAAAATTTCAGGCAGGAGTATGAAGCCAGGATCGATAAGGGAAAGGAATTCGAAACCACATTCAACCTGGAAGCCGCCATTCAGGAATCCTGCCGGGTTGTGCAACGTTTCCCCCAAATCTGATTAAAGCAATCAAAGAGATATTCAAAGATCACCAGCGATGGGAGTCATCAGGAAACTCTTCGGAGACCAGGGCAGGAAGACGGAAAAAACGCCCCTGCAGGATGATCCGGAAAGGACAGCTTCCCATTCCTCAACAAATATCGTGAACACCATGAGTGAAAAGGTAAAATTTACAATTGACGGTAAGGCATGTGTCGCCGACAAGGGAATGAACCTTGTCGATGCGGCAAAGATCAACGGGATATACATACCCACCCTGTGCCATCTGGAAGGGGTGAAACCCGCCGGTTCATGCAGGATATGCAATGTCAGGATCAACGGACGCCCGATGACAGCCTGCACTACGGAGGTTGCAGAAGGGATGGTCATCGAAAACAATATTCCCGAAATCCAGGAAATGCGCAAGATCATCATCGAAACGCTATTCGTTTCAGGGAATCATTTCTGCCCCGCCTGCGAGAAAAGCGGTAACTGTGAGTTGCAGGCACTGGCCTACCGGTACCAGATGATGGTTCCCAGATTCCCATATGAATTCGAGGAGAAACAGGTGGATGCCACCAGCCCCAAACTCTATATCGACCGCAACCGTTGCATTCTGTGCAAACGTTGTGTCAGGTCGATCAAGAAAGCAGACGGGAAGAGCATCTTCGCCATCAAAGGGCGTGGACACAAGGCGATCATCATTATCGACCACAAGCTGGCCGAAGCCATGACGGATGAGGAAGCCCAGAGAGCAATGGACATCTGCCCGGTAGGATCAATACTCAGAAAGGAAAGGGGCTATATAACCCCGATCGGCAAGCGGAAATACGATACCACTCCTATCGGAAGTGATATAGAACAAAACGTAACAAAATAGCTGGAGGAACAGGTCATGAGTAAACCCATTGTTGCAACCACCTCGCTGGCAGGATGTTTTGGATGCCACATGTCACTCCTCGACATTGACGAGCGTATCCTGGAACTGATCGAGCTGGTGGATTTCAATAAATCACCTGTGGACGATATCAAGGAGTTCACACAAATGTGCGACATCGGTCTTATTGAAGGCGGGTGCTGCAACAGCGAAAACGTGCATGTACTGAAGGAATTCAGGAAAAACTGCAGGATCCTGGTGTCACTCGGAGAATGTGCCATTATGGGAGGTTTGCCGGCATTGCGCAATAACATCCCGGTCAGGGAGTGCATTGAGGAGGCCTACCTCAACGGTCCGACCGTCTCCGGGAGCAATCCGGATAAAATACTTCCAAACGATCAGGAGCTGCCGATCATTCTCGACAAGGTTTATCCCTGTCATGAAATTGTCAAGATCGATTACTACCTGCCGGGATGTCCGCCGCAGGCCGATCTTATCTGGAATGCCCTCGTGGCATTGGTGACCGGCGATGAGATGAAACTGCCCTATGAAGTTGTAAAGTTTGACTAATTCAAAACAGAAAATATGGAAAAGAAGATCACGATAGAACCTGTCACCCGTGTGGAAGGTCACGGCAAGGTGACCATATACATTGACGACGAAGGCAATGTCAGGCAAAGCAGGCTCCATATCGTAGAGTTCAGGGGATTTGAGCGGTTCGTTCAGGGGAGGCCCTACTGGGAGGCACCGGTGCTGGTGCAGCGTCTGTGTGGAATCTGCCCTGTGTCGCATCACCTGGCTGCCGCTAAAGCATTGGATGTCATTGTTGGCGCCGGCACAGGGGACGGACTTACCCCAACAGGTGAGAAGATGAGAAGACTGATGCATTACGGGCAGATGTTCCAGTCGCATGCCCTTCATTTCTTCCATCTGGTGTCTCCCGACCTGCTGTTCGGCATCGATGCCGACCCGGCCATCAGGAACATCATCGGTGTGGCGAAGAAACACCCCGACCTGGCTGTCATGGGCGTTATGATGAGGAAATACGGACAGGAGATCATCCGGGCCACCGCTGGAAAGAAAATCCACGGCACGGGCGCCATCCCGGGTGGGATCAATAAACTCCTTACCGTCGAGGAACGGGACTCCTTCCTGAATGGACCCGATCCGATGAACATCGACAAAATGATCTCATGGTCACTTGATTCAGTCAATTTCCTGAAAGGTTATCACAAGGAGAACAAGGACTTCATCGATAATTTCGCGAAGTTCCCCTCAAACCACCTCAGCCTGGTCCGCAAAGACGGAGCCCTGGACCTTTACCATGGCGTCCTCAGGGCTGTAGATTCCGAAGGAAAGAAAATCCTGCACGATGTGGACTACCAGGATTATCTCAGCTACATCGGAGAGGAGGTTCGGAACTGGAGCTACATGAAATTCCCCTATATGCTCGAGTTCGGAAAAGGGGACGGCTGGTACAGGGTGGGCCCGCTGGCACGCCTGAACTGCTGCGACTTCATCCCCACACCATTGGCACAGAAGGAGTTCGAGGAATTCAGGGCCTACACCAAGGGCAAACCCAACCATATGTCGATGCACTACCACTGGGCGCGTCTGATTGAGTTGCTGCATTCCGCCGAAATGATGAAAGAGCTGCTCCATGATCCCGACCTGCTCGAAGGCGAGCTTGTGACCAAAGGGACCAAGGTCAACGAGGGCGTCGGTCTGCTTGAAGCTCCCAGGGGTACATTGTTCCACCATTACCGGATCAACGAGCACGACCAGATCACCATGGCCAACCTCATCGTATCCACCACGAACAATAACGAACCGATGAACGTTGCGGTGAACCATGCAGCCAAGCAGTTCATGAACGGACAGAAACGGATATCCGAAGGGATGATGAATGCCGTGGAGGTGGCCATCAGGGCCTACGATCCCTGCCTCAGCTGTGCCACACATGCGCTGGGTCAGATGCCACTGGAGATCATACTTGTCGGTCCGGACCAGGAAGTCATCGAAAGAATCAGAAGATAATCGGCTGTGCCGGAGTATCGGATCCTTGTTTACGGATATGGGAATCCGGGTCGTATGGACGATGGCCTGGGCCCCTCGTTCGTTGAAAGACTGGAAGAATGGGTTAGCGATGAAGGTATCGAAGGCATTGAGTTTGAAAGCAACTATCAGCTCAATATCGAAGATGCCGAGGCCATCAGGGACAAAGACCTGGTGATCTTTGCAGATGCTTCCACCGAGGACATCAGCGACTTTATGCTGAAACCGGTCGATGAGACCGCCAAAGTGGCCTTCACCACCCATTCGGCCTCACCCGGATATATCGTCAAACTCTGCAGGGAGATTTTTCAAAGCACACCCGCTGTGTACATCCTGCACCTCAAGGGCTACCAGTGGGATTTCAGGGAAGGCATCACTTCCGCAGCAAGAGAGAATCTGGAAAAAGCCATCAGTATGATCAAACCGTTGCTCAAAAAACCCGAGGAGCTGATCAGGGCATTTAAAGACAAATCATAACCGGAAACCCAAAAATAATACATATGGATTTTTCAACCGAGTATATGGGATTGAAGCTCAGGAATCCCATCATCGTCAGCAGCTCCAGGCTCACCGGAGAGCTGGACAATATCAGAAAATGCGCCGATGTTGGTGCCGGAGCCATCGTGCTGAAATCGATCTTCGAGGAGCAACTGCTGGCTAATGCGGAAAACCTCATGGACCAGGACATCAAGTATTTCTGGTTCCCAGAAGCCATCGAACATATCAGCAAACACTCCAAGGAGTTCGGGGTCAAGCAGATGCTTCAGATGATCAAACAGATCAAGGATTATACGGATATTCCGGTAATCTCCAGCATCAACTGCGTTTCAGCCTTCGAATGGCCCAAATTTGCCAAAAGCCTTGAAGAGGCCGGATCTGACGGGATCGAGCTTAATATCGCCATCTTTCCGTTCAAAAAGGAGACCGCAAGCCATGAGATAGAGGAACAGTATGTAGAAATTGTCAGGAAGGTCAAGGAATATGTCAGTATTCCGGTATCAGTCAAGCTGGGCAGCTATTTCACCAATATTTTCGGGATGGCCCACAAGCTCGATGATGCCGGTGCAGATGGACTGGTGTTGTTCAACCGTTATTACCGGCCCGATATAGATATCGACAAGGAGATCATCGTGCGCGACAATTTCCTGAGCGGCCCGGAAGAGGTGACGCAGTCACTCCGATGGGTAGCACTGCTCTCCCCCCGGCTGAAATGCCATCTGGCAGGGGGGACAGGCATTCATGACTACAAAGGTGTGGTAAAGCAGCTCCTGGCCGGTGCCTGGGCGGTGCAGATCAGCTCAATACTCTATAAGAACGGCATCAGCTATATCGACACCATGCTGCATGATCTCGGAAAATGGATGCAACACCATGGCTATCAATCCATCGCTGATTTCAGGGGTAAGATTTGCAGGGATGAACAATGCGATGCCAAATTCGAAAGAATGCAGTTCCTCAGGAAAGAGTTCGACTGATCCGGGATCACTTCATCAGACGGGATTATTCCAGTATATAGCCCTTCCTGATACCGGCCGGCGGCCGGCTTCTTGAGGGGCTTGTTTTATACAGCATGACCAAGCGGTTTTTCATCCGGATCCTGTTCAGGTTTCACCCAGTCCCCGGCAATCAAGCCTAACTCTCCTATCCGGTACCCCAGTGAATTACGACCCGTCCGGATGATGTTCTGTCCTTCGCATGCGGTCAGACCCTGCCAGCGGCAGTTGATGTTACGGCAGTGAGTCAGCCCGTTGATCTGAATGCCCCAGCACTCGGTGTGTGAAAGCCGCGAAGTATCTACCTTTTTCATCGTGTTTGTTCCTTTTCCTTAGCAGGTTTCTAACAGTCCGTCCGGCAAAAGTATTGGTTCGAAGTGAATATCTCAAGGATTTTAACAATGAATTCAGAATATTTCTGTACTTTGGTTTTGGACAGATTGGTGTAAATTGAAAGCATTGCGTTGAGTGAGCTCAGGACGAACCTGGTGAAGGCGCTCCTAAGGATCAGGATGGGGAAGAGAATAAATATCACTTCGCATGGAAAAGTCATAGCAACCCTCGTCCCGCCTGACGAGAATATGGAGAAGTTTCGAAAAGAGCTTGATTAAATCAGTAAGACCTCAGTAATCAATGATATCGTGTCCCCGGTGGATGTCACCTGGAATGTCATGGCGGAATGATCACTGCCGATACCCATATCATCATCTGGAATGCACTGCGACCGGATCTGCTAAGCCCAGATGCCCGGAAGGCAATTGGTGGGGTGCACACACGCGTGACGGAATCATCCTCAGCGAGATATCCCTCTGGGAAATTGCCATGCTGATGAAAATAAAGAGACTGGTGATCGAAGCGCCCTTCTCCAGGTTAATTGAGCTCATTCTGAATTCCGGCAATTACAATTTAAAAGGAATATCACCGGATGTGGTCGGTTTGGCGGTAAACCTGCCGGAAAAAATCAATCCTGATCCGGCCGGCCGGATCATCAGCGCGACCTCCATTATGTACATGGCTCCCTTTGGTCACCTCCGATGCCAACCTGTTCTGGTCAAATGCGGTTAAGACCATCTGGTAGGTTGTGATTGATAAACCAACATGTCCCAGAAGCACTTGTTCTATTCTGCGGCATCAGTGTTCCATTTTAACAGAAAGATTCAGAATATCCGTTTGATCACACCATCGAATTCATCCGGCATCACAAGCCCAGGAACAGGATGGCCATGCCGCTGGCCATGATGATGACACCGGCCAGGATGTGCATATATTTTTCGATCCAGGAAAAGCGAATACTCCCTAATCCTGCATTCAGGATGACCACCATTGCCATCATGGTGCCAATGGTGGTCAGGGCGAAGACGGAACTAACCATCACCAGCCCTGTAGTGCTCTCAGAGGCGGCCGGATACATCAGCAGCGGTATTAGCGGTTCACATGGTCCCAGCACGAAGATCAGGAACAGCAGCCAGGGGGTGATGGATTTCCGGTGGATATGGTCGTGCAGCCCGCTGTGGTCATGATCATGTGAATGGCTCAGGCCGTTGCTGTGTAAATGAAGATGCCGGTGGGGTTTGTTCCTTGCCAGGCGAATCGCAGCCCATACCGTGTATCCCAAACCAAAAAGGACGAAAGCCCAGGCCGCCAGGTCGCCGCGCACGCCCTCCAGCAGCTCCAGGCGGCCGAGCGCCAGACCGAACAACAAACCCAATGCCCCGAGTACCAGCGAGCTGCCGACATGCCCGATACCACATACCAGCGTGATCCAGGCCGTACGCATCTGGCTCCACCCGCGCGCACGGGCCATCATCACAAACGGAAGATAATGATCAGGTCCAAAAAGCGTATGAAAAAAGCCGATCGAAGCCGCAGACCCGGTAAGGATCCAAAGTTCCTGATTCATATTTTATTGTGGTTTAGTTTTTTCACCGCTATACCTCTCGGACCTCACCATTGCAGCTACCCGGGTGATCTCAAATATCTCACTACGGGACCAATCCCTCCAGCATTCAATGGCCAGCCCGCGGATATAGTTCCAGTAGGATTCCGATTCAAGGCCATATTGCTCCACTCCTTCCCTGATAGCATGTTTCAGCTTTTCACCAAACGGCACCTTCAGGGTGATCCGGATCGTCTGTGACCTGAAAGTGAACTCTGCTTCAGGCCGTTGTATCCCGGCAGTGTCCACGCGGATCAGGCCATGCCCGAGCGTGGCGCCGGTGCTCACCTGCAGGCCGTCGTTCATACAGCTGACCGGTGGCCGGACTCCTGCATAGGAGACCACATGCATATCATCCACACCGATACCAAAATACTCCCTGGCCCGGATCCCCATCTTGGTACCTATGATGGCATACACCCCCAGGTGGCCGTGCAGTTCCTGGGTCAGCACCCCTGTCCGGTATTCTTCCGGACCGTGCAATCTCAGGATATCATCCTTTACTTCCGCAAAATCAGAAACATAATAGGCAGCGGCTTCTGGAAGGCTTCTGATCACCTTGCCATCCAGTGGCTTTTCCTGCAAACGGAAGCAAAGGGCATCGCTGATCATACCCGGCTCCTTCACGGAGGCCAGTAAAACGTGTTTCGTCGTAAGTTCCGTATTGAACATGATTGAATCCAGAAGATAGAGCACCACCAGCTCATCCGCGATCCGGGTTACATTATTCTCAACCAGATCCATGGCAGCCCCCTCCTGCATCAAATCAGCCAGATGACTTGCATACCTTGAATCCATGGTGTCCATCCGGCCGATCATTTGCGGACTGAAAGGTAATGGCTCCTGGTATTCCCCGTTTGAGATGATCTCCAAAGGCATCCCCGAATGAATGACAAATTCCGCGTCCTCCATTGCCAGGTTCCAGTTGGTTCCTCCCGGTCCCGCGCCCGATGAGCTGAACCACAAAACGCGGTCAGGCATTTCGCCTTGCCCGGGATGCCCCTTCAGATAATCTGCAAGATTGCTGAGCGGGCCCAGGCAAATCAATGTGACCTCCTCCGCCTCTTCGGCAATAAGCTGATGCCACAAAACAACCGCATCGCTGAACTCATCCTGCCGGGTCATCTTTCCCCAATGGAGGCCTGCCGCTACCGGCCGACAGGGATAGTCGGGCAGGACACCGACTCGGCCCTTTCCGACGGGAATACCATGCCGGCCGAAATGATCGAGAAGGCCGGCCACCTTCACCGCTGCCTCTTCGGGTGACAGGATACCGCTGCAGCAGGTTACACCCAGTATCTCAACATCATTGCTCGCCAGCAGCATATGTATCGCCCTCAGGTCATCCAGGGCGCCATCGGTGTCAATGATCACATGATGACCTGCCTTCCCGGAATGACCAAAGGACAATGCCGGATAAACCAGAAAGAAAACCAGAGAAATGATAAAGATACGCATATCAGCTCTTTTTTGCCGTATACTTAAGATTGAAGCCGCAAAAAACCATAACACCCGGCATGGGGTAATCATAATTGATCTCATAGGCCTGGTCCAGCAGGTTTTCCCCGTTCACGAACAGTTCCAGGATCCGGTTGACCTGATATCCGATCCGGCCGTTGAGCAAGGTATACTGTTCTCTGGTTACCGGGCTGGTCACTGTATAGAGGCCGGAGATATAGTGCACATTGAGATGCGCCTTAAGCTTGCGCCATTTATAGCTGCCGCCGGCATACAGGGAATGCTCGGGGGCCCCCGTCACCGGATCTGCCATATGGAGCCAGGCATAACTGACCCTCAGCTCAAGGGGCTCCACCAGGCGGAGAGCTGCCGAAGCCTCCACCCCATGATGCCTGAACGTCCCGCTGTTCTCATAACGCACATCCGGGAACTGGCCGGTGATAAGTATCAGATCGGAGCCTTCGGCGAGGAAGCCGGTGAACTCAATGCTGAACCTGTTCCTGAGCAATCCCTGCACGAAGGTGCCTTCATAGGTCCACATCCGTTCGGGTCTCAGGGAAGCGTTGGCTGGGTTCCACATGTAAAGCTCCCGAATGGTCGGGCTCCGGAATCCTTTGGAAACGGAGGCCTTGACGGTAGTGTGCGGAGCGGGGCTCCAGGATACACCCCCATGGGGCATCCACTCCGGTGGAAAGAGACCGGAGGTCTGCAGTCGAAGACCGGCCGTCAGCGACACCTTCTCCCTGATTGTTTGCTGAATAAAGGTATAGATCCCGAACTCCGATAAAAGTGTGTCGGCAAACTCCATGCCTTGCCCGTTCATGGCCAGGGTATTTTCGGCGAATCCTCCGTAGTTCTTGTATTCAGCACCCAAGGTGAGGGTGTTCCCGGTGAAAAGCCTCAGTCCCTGATAGGCGGATATCCCGGTGTTCCTGTCGCGTGAGTGAAATCCGTCATAAATCTCATGTTCCCCGAAATGGTGAAAGACAGATAATGTGCCTTCGGTTTTGTCTGAGCTGTTCTGAAGGGAAATGGCAGCCATGCCGCGGAGGATGTCCACCCAATGCTCCTGCATCAGGTATGAGGAATCGATCATCCGAACGGGACCCGGATCGGTGGCCCTGAATCCTGCCAAGCTGACCTCGCCGTTCAGAGAGAACACCTCTGACAGGCGGGCATCTGCCTTGAAATAACCGTTGGTGATGTCGAAGCCTGAGTTCTCTCTGTGGCCGTTGGTCTGGTCGTGGTTCACCGACACGAGGACGCCGCCTTTTTTCGTCCTGCAGGCAGCATTGGCCATAGCCTTCCAGGTATCATACGATCCGTAGATTGCCCTGGCATGGGCTGTGAATCCTTCCCGTGCAGCTTTCCGGGTGATGATGTTGACCACCCCGCCCATGGCATTGGAACCATACAGGATGGAAGCCGGCCCCCTGATCACCTCGATCTTCTCAGCATCGGATGCGACATAGGCATCGGGGAGCGGATGACCGAACAGACCCATATGCTGGGGATTGCCGTCGATGAGCACGAGCACCTGGGTATTCGGTGTACCGCCGATACCACGGATGCTGATGCCTCCGGCAGCGCCGGTGGCCACACCGAACCCGGTCACGCCACGTTCCGTCACAAACACCCCGGGCACCCGTTCACTGATCACAGGCAGCAGATTCGATTCACCGGAATTTTCGATCTCCTCACGGCTGATGGATATCACCGAAAGCGGCACCTGATCCCGCTCTGTTTCAATCCGGGTGCCGGTGACGACCACTTCTCCGGCCTGCTGGACATCCTCCTCCAGTTTCAGCGACAGGTCGGTAGGGCCGGTGCCGGTAATGTCACAACCAACCTCGAGGGTCGTATAACCCACGTAGCTGACCTTCAGCGTATACTTACCGGGGTATAATCCCATAATCGTAAAACGTCCGAAACTGTCGGTCACCGTTCCCAGGGCTGTGGTCTTGACCACGATATGGGCTCCGGAAAGGGGCTTCCCGTCGGTAGCTGAGGTAACCGTACCCGTCAGTCCGGCTTCCTGCGCCCATACGGTCACCAGGAAACCCGATAATGCCACCGTAAGCAGCATGCGGCCGCTGAAAAAAAGTATTACGTTTTTCATAATCGTGTTACTCATCAATCTTTTACCGTCATAACCAGCTGACCGTGCTTGACTCCCTTGATGGCGATCAACCGGTCGGCGAGGCGTTTCAGGTCACCCGCCAGTCCCTTGACCGCAATGGTCTCAAGACAGTTGCTATGGTCCAGATGGACATGCTGCACTGACAGGATCAGGTCGTGAAATTCATGCTGCACATCGGTTGAATGGCTCTGCAACTCCCTCTTGTGGTGGTCGTAAACCAGCACAATGGCACCCGCCACCTCCCGGTTGTCGCCCCACTGTTCGTCGACGACATACTTTCGGATCAAATAGCCGATGGCACGGGAACGGTTCGGGAAACGGTTCCTTTCCACCATCTCATCCAGATCCCTGAAGAGATCCTCCTCCAGCGACACACTGAAACGTTTTACCTGCATAGTATTACGTTTTTATAAATCGTGTGACAAAAGTATGCAAAAAGAAATGAGAAGCCAGGTATCAGAATCCGGGATTTCTTCTTTCATCCGGTAATTCTTAATTCACTGTTCAACCGAAATCATTCCACCAACCCCATTATCTTTGTGTCACAATCCACTTTGCTAAGGAATGGCAAAACACCTCCGATACCATCATCTGTTGTTTTACCCGGGCGCCCTCTGCCTCTTGCTGCTGTTCCATAAGGAAGTGCATGGCCAGAATTTCCTCGAACCCATCCCCGACTCATCACGCATCTATCAGTTCCGCCACGATTATGAAACACCTGAAGGCGAGGCATTCAGTACCATTGATACCCTGATCGGATCGGTACATACCTATGACCCGAAACTTCGGAATGGATTCCTTCCTGCATCCACCGGACCTATCGGCCAACCCTACAAGCCGCTGCTCCTCTCTCTCCCCTCCGCCGGATTCAGTTTCAGACCGTCCCCCTTAGGAAACTATCTCTTCAGCAACGACTGCGTTCCCAGCTACCTTACAGGAAAACCCTTCACCCACCTGTTCTACATCATGGGGCTGAAAAAAGAACAGAACCTTTCGATCGAACACTCCCAGAATGTTTTACCCAATGTGTCGGTAGGATTGAGCTTCAGACTGTCAGACTTTCCGGGCTACTATCCGCAGCAGGCCACTGAAAATAAAAACCTGAACATCAGGCTCCGTTACAAAACCGGTAACAACCGGTATGGCTTACAGACACACTACCTGCACAACAAAATCAGGCTGAGAGAAAACGGTGGCATCCTGTACGACTCCATCTTCGAGCAAAATCTGGAAACCAGCCGGGACCGTTATGAGATAAGGCTTTCAGAAGCGATGAACCGTATCAGGGAAAACGGATATTTTCTGAAGCAGTATTTCAGGCTTGCCCGGCCAAAAACTGACACATCCGCTTCGAAAAGGATATTTTTCAGTCTTCCGGGCATGATTACGCACTCTGTGCTCATTTCAAGGCATTTTCATGTATATGAAGACGAGATGTCCGGGTCAGACACGGCATTCTATCCACATAATTACTATTCATCAGCAACATCATATGATTCGGTATCCATCCGGATGATCGAGAACAGGCTTACCTGGACGAACATGGCTGCCGGTTCGGCAGAGCAGGTCATCGGCATCTCGGCCGGGCTGAGACACCAGTATGCCGAACTTTCCGGGTATATGCCCGTCAGTTATTTCAGGCTTTTCATCCCATTCATCACTTTGGGCATCGCTCCTTTCCACGGCCTGAATTTCGGATTTCACGGGGAGCACGTTGCCGGCGAAGGATTCGGGGGAGATTATGTATTGCAGGCAAACGCCGGATTGTCCGGAGATTTCGGGAAAATCACTTTTTCTTCTGAACTGACCGGGATATCTCCCGGCTATTTCTACCGGGAATATGCGTCCAATCATTACCGGTGGTCGAATGATTTCAGACGGGAATCATACATCACCCAGAACCTGGATTATTCCTGCCAGGGATGGCATGCACAACTGTCACATACAGAGATCCGAGACGCCGTATACCTGGATACACTGGCTCAGCCTGTGCAAAAAGACGGCAACGTGTCATACCTGAAGGCATACGTTGGTAAAAACATGGTATTCCGGAGATGGGGACTGGATATCCGGCTGTACTGGCAGGATGCTTCTGATGATGAGATATTCCGTTTCCCGCAGTTCATGGCTTACGGAGGCCTTCACTATACCCGGGAATTATTCAGACAGGCGTTACGTGTCAGAGCCGGCGCTGAGTGTTACTTTCACAGCGGCTATTTCGCCGATGCGTACACTCCCGCCACCATCTCATTTTACAGGCAAAACGTAAAACGTGTGGGTGAATACCCCTTCACCAACCTGTTCCTTACCCTTCAGATCAAGCGCTCCCGGATCTTCCTGAAATATGACAACCTCCTGTACCTCGCCGGCCAGTTCACCTATTATACTGTTCCGGACTACCCGTTGCAGGATGGCGGGTTCAGATTCGGGGTATCGTGGATGTTCTATGATTAGTTACCGGTGACGGCCAATCTGACCGGCTGCGAAAATGTCCCGTCTTCCGAAACAGAAACAATATAGTAGACCCCGTTATCAAGCCCTGTCAGGGACCACTGGAAACAGGTTTCCCGTGAAAAGCATGAACGTATCTTCTTTCCCTGAATATCCAAAAGCCACAGGGATTGAGGGATGTCGTTGAGCCTGATGTTCACGAAGGAAGTGGCCGGATTGGGGAAAACGCTGAAAAATGCGGGAGCCTTGGGTGGGTGATATCCGGCCACCTTGGATCCTTTGATAATAATATTGTCTATCAGGGAAATACCGCTTTCATCTACCGGCAGACCGCTGATGTCTTCTTCTGAAGCCATCAGCCATCGCAGCTGCACAAGTCCCTCCGGATTATTGCACTCCGGGGGCAGCAGCAGGTCGGTCACACTCCCCAGTTCCCCCCAATCACTGTTGCACTGGATGACTCCGCCCGCAACATCCGTCCATTCCTCAACTGTCCCTGGAGGCAGTATCCTGAACTGCAGTATAAAATCCCGTGGGCCGGGCAAATCAGGATCAGAACTCTGCCGTGATGATACCAGAAAATCCTGATATCCGCTACCATCGAAAGTGATCATCCAATAACGGTTTCCTGCACCCCCTTTCCATCCGGAGCAGGCAGCTGAAAAACTCACCGGTGTCAGTAATCCGGGCTGCATAAAGATCTGTCCGTAACTTCCTGAGGTGTCCGAATAACAAACCAGTTTTATCGCGGCATTTACATCCAGACCCAGGTCCGCGAAAACCGATTCCTCAGGGTGTTCATAACGGAAAGTCCACCCTGCAATCGTATCCTGAGAAATCAAGGTGACGGGAATGATCCCCAGACATAAAATGATGACCCATGATTTCATAGAGGTAGTATTTATGGACATTCTGAAACAGATATCGTTCATTTTATCAGTACAAATATAAACATGGACAGGGAGATTCCATTCAGGCCGTTTCAAATTCCGGCAACCCCCCACTTCGCTGAGGATTTATCAAAATTGTCTCTTGCAGGGGAACCGGATCAATCACATTGCATAGTCCTCAAAAAAAAAGTATTTCAGACCTCCGGTAAGTTCAATAATTCTTATCATTGCATGCGATTTGCGTAATTATGCATTTCGATGAAATTTTTTATCTCCACCGGATATTATTTCATTATTGCCTGTTTTCTGGCAGCGCTGACATGCTGTGATCCAGGCAGCTTGATAAAAAATGATGATCAGGGAAAGGTGATCGTTTTTCATGCAGGCAGCCTTTCAGTGCCTTTCAGTGAGGTAGCGGAAGCTTTCGAAAAGGAGCATCCGGGCATCGAGGTGCTCCTGGAGGGTGCAGGAAGCCGGGAATGTGCCCGGAAGGTCACCGAACTGGGCAGGCCGTGTGATGTGCTCGCCTCTTCCGATTATGCCGTCATTGAAGACATACTGATCCCCGGTCATGCTTCATGGTATATCGGTTTTGCCGGGAATGAGATGTGCATTGCCTTTAACGAAAGGTCTGTCTTTCATGAAAGGATCCATACAGACAACTGGTACAGGATTCTGATCAGCGATTCCGTTGTCTTCGGCCGGTCCGACCCCAACCTGGATCCCTGCGGATACCGCACATTGCAACTCTTTCAACTGGCCGGGGATTTCTATCAGATAAGAGATATTGCCGGGCAGCTTGCCGAAAAAAACCGGGAGATGATCCGTCCGAAAGAGGTAGATCTCCTGGCGATGCTCGAATCCAATACCATAGATTATATCTTTGTTTACAGGTCCATGGCAGAACAGCATGGTCTGAAATACCTCCGGCTTCCTGATGAGATCAACCTGGGTAAACCGGAAATGGCCGGTCGTTATGCCACTGCCTCGGTTCAGATATCCGGCAACGGGATCGGGCAGAAGATTGAGGTAAAGGGTAAGCCTGCCTTATACGCGGTCTGCCTGATCGACCATGCACCTCATCGCGATGCGGCTCTTCAGTTCCTTAAATTCCTGCTGTCAACCGAAAAGGGACTTGCCATCATTAAAAAAAACGGTCAGCCGGTTCACATCACCCTCCCGGATAAATATACCGGTCAGGTTCCCCCGGAACTCATTAAAAAAATACAGAATGAATAGCACCAGATCGCAGATCCTGTTGTGGAGTTTCCTTTGCATCCTTCTTTTGTACGGGGCAGTCTCGTGTACAAAGGATGACAAGGATTCCGTCCCACCTGCAATCATACTGAAAACCGGCGGCTACTATGCCCCGGACGGGGACACCGTGGAAGTGGGTGGTGCCATTATTTTTGGGATCGAAGCATGGGGCAGCGATGTCAACATCACAAACTTCACCATTAAGAAACTGTTACCTGACAAAAGCCATGTGACCATGATGGACACCGGGATGAATACGGCCAGCATGAATATTGAGAAAGTCTTTCATCAGAGCGTCGAGGACACCGCTATATGGAGTTTCACCGTGATGGACAGGAACAGGCTCTCATCCTCAGTCTCACTTACCATATACAAAGATCCCAACTCCGCCTTCGGCGGGATCCATTTCTATCCTTCCCTGATCATGGGATACCAGGAAAATGCTGAATACGGTCATTTTCTTAATCCGTTCACAGGAAAAGTCTTTTTCCAGGATTCGGCAAGCCTTGCACCTGAAAACATGCATATACTGTGTTACTATATAGAAAGTGAAGGGCTTCCCTCACCTGTTTTGTCATCACCCGGTGAAATGGACAATTACAGTATCGAAGCCCAGACTTTCTACCCGGTTATTGAAGGCTGGTCCCCGCGGAGGTATACCAAATGGGACATCAGCGTGGATGAGGATCCGGTCGCTGTGGATGATTACAACAATGCCTTCAACGACAGCCTCCTCATCGTCTCCTACCACGATGTGTGGGGAAAAAAGAAATTCAAATGGGCAAATGCCGGACGGGTGATCCCGTTTCTGACTGCAACCGGCAAATACGGCCTGATCAGGGTGATCCGGGCTGATCATGCGCCGGGCGGAATCATGGAAATTTCAGTTAAAATCCAACAGTAACGCACAATCCCAAAAAATTTCTACTATGAAAAAGATTATGGTGCTCACGGTACTTATTGCATGGGCTGTGCTCTCCACCACGGCCCAGACTACCCTTACCCTTGCGGGATGGACATTCCCGACTGGTATTGACACGGTCGACATCTATCCTGACATCTGCATCCCGGAGAACACCAACAAGTATCTCTCTTCCGAGGACACTACCGCATGGCCCAGCACAAACCTGAGGGATGTATATTTCACCGCAGGTGAAACCACTTTTGCTGCAACGGCAGACGGCTGGGAGAACGGGAAGGAATCCAAACTCTGGTCGATCAAGATCAAGGCGGAAGGATACAGCGATCTGATGGTATCTTCCAAGCTGAGCTCGGATGCCGTCAACCCCGGCCCGAGGGACTGGAAGATACAGGCGAGATTGAGCGGCGGGGACTGGGTGGACATACCGGGGGGAACCGTCACCTGTGCCGGGGACTGGACTACCGGAACCGTTGTGAACCTGGCGCTTCCTCCCGACTTCAACAATCCTTCCTCCTCGCTCTATATCAGATGGATCATGACCTCTGATACCAGTATAGCAGGGGCATTGGTCGAATCAACCGGGATTTCCCTGATAGAGGATGTGATCATCACGGGTGTCACCTCCGCAGGAATCACAGAAACCTTGTTCGGGAACGCCTTTGACATCTACCCGAATCCATGCAGCAACGGGATAATAAACATCTCAGACAACAGAGGGGATATCACCGCATTGCACCTGTACAACATCCATGGTCAGAATGCCGGAATATTTTATCTGAAAGGAAGCGGGAAGGTGTCGGTAGATCAACTGGAGACTGGCATTTACCTGGTCCGGCCCGGGAACCGGCAGGGTGATCTGGGTGCTCCGGTGAAACTGGTGATAGACTAAGCCTGAATTGCCACTGTCTTTCAGTCGGATCATACCGGGCCGTGATGATCCGTCAGAGGAATGCAGCGGCCCGTATTACAAGGGATGTATGCCGAAACTGTTCCGTATCCTGGGGGTTATATTTCTTTTACCGCTGACGCTTTTATCTCAGGAGGATCGGACCGGTGGAATCCGTGGATCCGTTGCCGACAGCATATCAGGCAGGGTTTTGACGGATGCCCACATCCTGATCGAGGGTCGCATTGAAGGCACTATCTCAGGAAAAGACGGAACATTCCGCATCAGTGGATTAGAGCCGGGTGAATATACCATTTCAGTGCGTTTTGTTGGATATCATGAATTCAGGCAAAATGTATGCATCAGCCCGAAAAGGCTCACCGATTTGAAGATCCTGCTTCACCCTCAGATATATTCTCATCCGGAGGTGACAGTAAATGCCGATATGCCGGATGAGCGACTCGAACAGCCCATGCGGCTGGAGGTCATCCCTGCCGGCCGGATCGATGCATCCCCGGTTGGCAGTCTGCCGCAGATGCTCGAATATGTTTCCGGTGTGAATATGAACAACACCCTGGGTATTTTTTCGAGCAGGACAGTGGTCACCCTGCGTGGATTGCCGGCCGACGAACAGTCACGGACACTCATCCTGATCGACGGCATGCCTTTGAACAAAACAGACGAAGGATCCGTCAACTGGAACATGATCAACATGCGAGAGATCGGAGAAGTGCGGATCACCAAGGGGCCCGGACCTGTAAAATACGGAAGCGGCGCCATGGGGGGAGTAATTGATATCATCACCCGTAAACCGGAAAAACCGATTGAGGGAAGCCTGCAGCTCGATTACGGAACATATGACACATACGCCGCCAATCTGCACCTTTCCGGTATGAACGGAGACACTGCCAAAACCCGGAATCTCAACTGGTCCCTGACCGGTTTCGGAAGGAGCAGTGAAGGTTATGTCACTGTTCCGGATCAATACAGAACCGCAGGAGACACCATACTCGAACCCACCTACCTCAGGGAAATGAACACATCATTGACGGCCGGTTACGATTTCGGAAACGGACATAACATCATTTTCAGGGGAAGGTTATATGACGACCGTCGCAGCAGCGGTGTCAGGGTTTTCGAGGACTGGGGGGCTTACCAGGATCATGATACATACTATGGAATGGGTTCCTATTCCGGGAGGGGCCGATCCCTGAACTGGCAGGTCATCCTTTTCTGGCTCGACGAGTACTACAAAAGACAATATGAGTTCATGAACGAGGGGGAATACCAGTTGTACCTGGTGGATGCAAGGAGACGCGACCGTGGCGGCGACATGAACATATCCTTCACGCCTGCAAAGGGACACCTCGTTTCGGCCGGTATCAGCCATAAAAGGGGAAGCGTAGACGCCTCCGACACCTATTACACCTCCACCGACATCATCAGCAATGCAGGCAAGATGGATGTCAGTGCCATCTATCTTCAGGAGGAGACCTCCTTCATGGACGGCAGAATTATCATGAACATGGGCTTACGCTATGACTTCGCCACCTATTTCGACGGATTATTCACCATTGAGGATCCCTCCTATTCCATCGGGTTCATCGAAGCATTCGAAAACAGGAATATGGAGACCAAACGATGGGATGCCTTATGCCCCCGGGCATCCATTCAGTATCACTTCAACCGGGAATGCCGGATATATCTTTCCGCAGCGAAGGGATTCAGGGCACCCATACTCGATGACCTCACCCGGACCGGCAAGAAGAAGGGGACCTTCAAAGTGGCCAATCCCGGACTGGGACCCGAACTGATCCATACTCTGGATGCCGGCGGCGACGTCACCCTGTTCCGCATCCTGTCGGCCAGCCTTTCGGCCTATTACAGCAACGGAAAGGATTTCATGTACTATTCCTCCACGGGGGATTCAGTAAATATGGGTTACCGGATTGCACCCGTGCTGAAAATGAAAAACATCAGCAACGTGGATGTTCGCGGCATTGAAGTGGATCTCCGGATGGAACCCATAAGGGATAAATGGTCGTTTTTCATCAACTATTCATTTGCCGGCGGACGGATCAGGGATCATGATGTGATCGATCCCGGCTCCGAGGAAGATCTTACGGGAAAATACCTGACCGACATCCCGGATCACAAGTGGGCAGGGGGAGCCACCTGGAACAACAGATGGATCAATACGACCGTCCTGTTCAGGTATATCGGGAAAAGATGGATCAATGACCTGAATGTCATCGATGAGGAATATTTACTGACAGACAGGTATGATGGCTATTCCACATGGAATGTCAGGATGGAAAGAAGGATCGGCAAACACCTTGCAATCCGGTTGACCATTGAAAATATTTTTGATGAAATTTACATCGAGCAGAACCTGAACCAGTGTCCGGGCAGGTTTGTCATATTCTCGGCCCGGTTCAGTATCTGAACATAAAGATTACCAAACAGCAGCAAAATGAAACGAATCCCCGTGAAATTCCTTTTGATGACCCTTCCGGTCTTCATCCTGGCATCATGCACACCGAAGGGTGGCGACGAAACCGAGCGGCTTCAACCCCCTCCGGCAGACACTTCGGATGCCACCAACTTCTTTTATGACAATGCCCCGACATATGAGCTACCCCTGGCGTCAGTGGTCGTCGAAGGGGAGGTGGAAAACCCGGGTATTGTCGACTTTCAGGTATTGCCTGTCCGTTCTGTGATCGTCAAGGAGACCCGGCTTGCGGAACAGGGCGACCTTTTCACAGGTGCATACCGCTATGACGGATACTCAATGAGCGACATCCTGGATCAGAGGATCATCAGAAAGAAAAATGCAGAGGAGTTCGAACCGGTCATCGACCTCTTTGTAGTGATAGAAAATGAAAAGGGGGAAAGGGCCGTGATCAGCTGGGGAGAGATCTATTATCCAAACCACCTGCATGAGATCATCATTGCCCACCGGGTGATGCGGATTGTACCTTCCAAAACGCATGAACTATGGCCTCTGCCCGGGGAAAGCAAGCTTGTCGTGGGCGGCGATCTGATCACTGATCGCAATATTTTATATCCGGTCCGACTCCGGGTCGTCTCACACCCCCGGTCATTCAGGACAGAGAAGGGCATAAAGCCCCTCTTCTCCCCGGAGATCAAGATTTTCACCGGCGATGATCAGATCGATACATGGACCGGCCTGCCGGATGATACACAGAAGATAACATACCGGAATATCTTTTACGGACGGGGACGAGGCATCCACAGCACCACACCCTTTACAGGCTCCGTGCTGAAGGAGCTCTTACTGCCCCATTTTGGCATCAACGGAAAAAGTATCAGGGAAGGAGTGTTCCTTATAACCGCCGCAGACGGATACAGAGGCGTGTTTACCTTCAGCGAAATCATGAACCGTAACGATCAGGAGGAAACGCTGTTGCTTTGCAATCCGGAAGCAATGGATGACGGTATCTTCAGAATATTCCCGGCAGGGGATTTCTTTTCCGACAGGGCCATCAAAGCCGTCACGGGTATTTATTTTTCCTACATCCCATAGTGGAATCAGTATGACGGGTTTCAGGCATCAGACCAGGGAATGGCTGTTCGGACTTGTGGGAGGCCTGCTGTTGCTGTTTATCATCGCTCCCCTGGCCGGACTGTTTCTCAAAACGACACAAACCGGTCTCTTTGAAGCAGCTTCTGATCCTGTGGTACAAAGGAGTATAGGAAGGACGCTTCTGATCTCCTTTCTGGGAACGATGGTCTTTTCCCTTCCGGCCATCCCGCTTGCCTGGCTGCTGGCCCGGAAAAGCTTCAGGGGAAGAACCATCATCAACGGATTGATCGATATACCCATCATCATCCCCCACTCCGCTGCGGGTATTGCGGTACTGGGATTTATTTCCAGAGATTCGGCGGTAGGCAAGCTGGCCGGGGCTTTGGGGCTGAACCTGGTCGGCCATCCCACAGGCATCGCCCTGGCCATGGCCTTTGTGAGTATTCCCTTCCTCGTGAACGCAGCCCGCGACGGCTTCGCTTCCGTTCCGGAAAGGTATGAAAAGGCGGCGCTGAACCTGGGCGCCAGCCCCCTCTTTGTGTTCTTCACCATATCAATGCCCCTGGCCTGGAAGAACATCCTCACGGGACTGATCCTTATGTTCGGCAGGGGAATGAGCGAGTTCGGAGCCGTAGTGATCATCGCCTACCACCCGATGATCACACCGGTGCTCATCTATGAACGATTTACCAACTTCGGGCTGAAGTATGCCCAACCTGTTTCTGCTGTTTTCATCATCATCTGCCTTGTGTTGTTCATTATGCTGAGACTGTTGTCACCCAAACGCAAATAAATTGCTGCATCTGTCAGAAATAACGAAAACGCATACCGGTTTCAAACTCAACGGCATCAGCCTCGAAGTCGGACAGGGGGAATATTTCGTCCTTCTGGGCCCGTCAGGCTCCGGAAAGACCCTGCTGTTCGAGATCATTGCAGGGATGGTACGACAGGACAGCGGGAAGATACTCCTTGGAGGAAGGGATATCAGCCATTCCGCTCCGCAAAAACGAAAAATCGGCCTGGTTTTCCAGGAAAATGCATTGTTCCCCCATCTGACGGTACGGAAAAATATTGCCTACCCATTGAGGATTCAGGGACTTGAAAAACACACGATCCGGGAACGGGTGCACCGGCTTGCCGAAGAATTCTCCGTGGCGCATCTGCTTGATAGAATGACCGGTTCCTTATCAGGCGGAGAGAAACAAAGAGTTTCCATAGCCCGCTCCATCGCACACAACCCGGAATGCCTGCTTCTCGACGAACCCTTGTCTTCACTCGACACGGTTCTCCGGGAAGAGATCCGGAACCTCATGAGTGAAGTGAATAAAAAAGGCATGACCATTCTTCACATCACACATGATCACCGGGAAGCCTTTTACCTTGCCGACCGGATAGCGGTCATCCGTAACGGGACGATCATCCGGTGCGACCGGAAAGAAGAGATCCGTAAAAACCCGGGATCGCGTCACGTTGCCGAACTCATCGGATACAGGAATATTTTCACGTACCGGCACTCGGTCACCGGCCTGCAGATCGAGGGAGTGACCGTTCCATTTGAATCATATCGCGGGCCCGGACAAGGACAGCTGATCATTCCCGACGAAGCCGTTATTCTGGGTACAGAAGGAAAATCACCGGCAATACATCATGCAATTTCCGGGATCATTCTCGAGACTGCGAGCCTTCCGGGATATACCGAAATGTTGGTTGATATCGGGATCAGGATCAGGAAAACGGCACAGATTACCGCACGGTCATTTCACAGCAAAGACAGAGTTACTGTTTTTCTCGATCCGGCCATGTTTATCTTCCTATAGCCTGATCTGCTCAAGAGCATCTTTTTTTATTCCAATCCGCCTTTAGGAGGAACAACATCCCGTCTGCCTTCCGTTGAAATGCGGGTCGGCGGGCAGGAATGGCGGCTGCGTCGGCCTGAGCGGGGAATCTGGAATAAAGTTGCCGCCCACCCCAGAACGGATCTGTCCAAACATGCTGTCCGGGTGATCAAAAAAGATCGTTGAAAAATCAGAAGGTTCTGCTACCAGGCAAACATGGGGAAATCCGCCATCATTTCGTTTACCTCTTTTTTCACGGTGGCAATCAGGTTTTCGTTATCGATATCCGAGATGATCCGGTCGATAAATTCCACGATCGGGGTCATGTGTTCTTCCTTCATGCCACGGGTGGTAATGGCCGGTGTACCGATTCGAAGACCCGAGGTCAGGAAGGGAGACCGACTGTCAAAAGGCACCATGTTTTTATTGACTGTGATATCGGCCTGCACCAGTGTATTTTCAACCTTTCTTCCGGAAATCTCCGGGAATTTGTTTCTCAGGTCGATCAGCATCAGATGGTTGTCTGTTCCTCCGGAGATCACATGGTAACCCAGGCTGACAAAACCGGCCGCCATCACCTCAGCGTTCTTCTTTACCTGCTTCATGTATTGGCGGTATTCCTCTGTGAGTGCTTCGCCGAAAGCCACAGCCTTGGATGCGATGACATGCTCCAGGGGACCTCCCTGTATGCCGGGGAATACACCAGAATCGAACAATGACGACATTTTCCGGATATCTCCCTTGGGTGTGGTCTTCCCGAAAGGATTGTCAAAATCCTTACCCATGAGGATGATGCCGCCCCTTGGGCCTCTGAGTGTTTTATGAGTGGTTGAGGTGACCACATGGCAATATTCCAGTGGGTCATTGAGCAGCTTCACTGCGATCAGACCTGCAGGATGGGCAATATCGGCCATCAGCCAGGCACCTATCTTGTCGGCAATCTCCCTCATCCGCTTGTAATCCCAGTCACGTGAATAAGCGGAAGCGCCGGCCAGTATCAGTTTCGGCTTCTCCTTCAGTGCCACCTCCTCCATCCTGTCATAATCGATCAGCCCTGTATCGGGATCCACCTGGTAGGCGATGGGATGATAGAGAATTCCGGAAGAATTTACGGGTGATCCGTGTGAAAGGTGCCCACCATGTGACAGATCCAGGCCCATGAACTTATCGCCGGGTTGCAGCAGCGTGAGGAATACGGCCATATTGGCCTGAGCTCCCGAATGAGGTTGAACATTGACCCATTCCGCTCCGAACAGCTCTTTAAGCCTGTCGATAGCCAGCTGCTCGGTCTCATCCACATGCTGGCAGCCGCCGTAGTAGCGCCGGCCCGGATAGCCCTCCGCATATTTGTTGGTCATGACCGATCCCATGGCCTTCAAAACCTGATCGCTTACAAAATTCTCGGATGCGATCAGTTCGATGCCGGTCATCTGCCTTTTCACCTCCTTTTCAAGAATTTCAAATACCAGATTGTCCCTTTTCATCTTGAGTATTTTAAAATGAAGTATTTATGCGCTATTGAGATATCACAAAATTATAAATTTTATTTTTGCACTGAGTCCTGCATGAAATAATCCCCTCAGGCTGGAGTTATTTGTTTTGTAATGTTGCGGAAGAATGATTGATTTTGAAAAATTCAGACTGGAGAACGGACTGACCGTGATTACCCACAGGGACACATCCACGCCGGTGGTGGCTGTGAATATCCTTTACGATGTGGGATCCCGCGATGAGGATCCTGACAAGACAGGATTTGCACATTTATTTGAGCACCTGATGTTTGGCGGATCGGTCAACATCCCCAAATATGATACCCCCCTGGAGGAGGCCGGTGGAGAAAACAATGCCTTTACCAACAACGACATCACCAATTACTACCTGACCATACCCGTTCAGAACCTGGAACTGGCCTTTTGGCTGGAGTCGGACCGTATGCTTGACCTTTCCTTTTCAGATAAAAGCCTGGAAGTACAAAAAAATGTGGTCTCAGAGGAATTCAGGCAGGTATACCTGAACCAACCCTACGGTGATTCATGGCTCATGCTCCGCCCGCTGGCCTATAAGGTACACCCTTACCAGTGGCCGACAATTGGCAGGGATATTTCACATATCACCGGAGCCACAATGCATGATGTCCGCTCCTTTTACAGAAAGTTCTATCATCCTTCAAATGCCATCCTGGCAGTTGCCGGAAACATCACCACGGAAAATATCCGCCGGCTTGCGGAGAAATGGTTTGCACCGATACCCGCCGGCAGGAAACCGTTCCGTGAGATTCCACGTGAACCCGGGCAAAAAGAACCCCGCCGGCTACATGTGGAACGAAATGTGCCTTTCGATGCCATTTACAAGGCATATCACATGTGCGCCAGAAACCACCCCTCCTATTATTCCACCGACCTGCTGTCAGATATCCTTTCCAATGGATACTCTTCAAGACTCTATACGCGTCTGGTCAAGGAAGAGAAAATCTTCAGCGACATCAATGCCTATATCACCGGCGATATTGATAACGGACTCTTCATCATCACAGGCAAACCCTCCGGGAAGATCGGGCTGGATCAGGCTGAAATGGCCATTTGGGAGGAGATCAGGACAATCTGCGATCAGGAACCGGATGAACGCGAATTGCAAAAGGTCAAGAACAAAATCGAATCATCGCTTGAGTTCTCAGAGATGAATGTGCTCAATAAAGCGATGAACCTGGCATTTTCCGAATTGCTGGGGGATGCGTCGCTGATCAACCTGGAGATTGCCAAATACAAGGCCGTTACTGCAGGTGAAGTAACCGCCGTTGCCCAGGAGATATTGAAGGAGGAGAACTGTTCTTCTCTCTATTATCATTCCAACCACAAATCCTGACTATGACTGACAGGACACAGCCACCTGAAGTCAAAATTCTTGAAAGGATCCCCTTCATGGTTCCTGAACAGGTTTTTCTGGGGAACGGGCTTCCGGTTTACATCATCAGGGCGGGGACCCAGGATATTTCCAAAGTCGAAATCGTTTTCAGGGCGGGATCATGGTACCAGAGCAAACCCCTTTCCGCTAAGTTTACCTCCAAAATGCTTCTGGAAGGCACACAATCATTCACTTCCAGACAAATTGCCGAGGAGATCGATTTTTTTGGCGCCCATCTGGAAACGAACAGCAACAAGGATCTTGCACAGGTCAGCCTTTTCACCCTGAACCGGTACTTTGACAAGACCATCAGCCTCATGGCCGAAGTGACCAGAAATCCTGTTTTCCCGGATGAAGAGCTGGAAGTCCTGCGTCAGAATCAAAAGCAGAAATTCATCATTAACCAGGAAAAGGTAAGGCATGTTGCCCGAAAACGATTCAATCATGCCATTTTTGGAAAAAACCATCCTTACGGGACATTGACCGAACTGGTTCATTACGATCAGATCTGCAATAAGGACCTCATTGACTTTCACCGGTCACACTACAACCTGTCAGAGGCTTTTATCATTATGGCGGGGAGAATCGGAGATGATCATCTGGAGAGGCTCGACAGGTTTTTCGGCAGGGAGGATCGGACATCTTATAAACACCCGGGCAAAACCATTCCCGATCTGCCTGAAAACAATAAAAACCGCACGATCAACATCCGCAAGCCCGATTCACTTCAGTCTGCGATACGCATCGGCCGGCTGCTGTTCAACAAATCACATCCCGATTACCAGAAAGTGGTCCTGGTCAGCACCATTCTCGGTGGATACTTCGATTCACGCCTGATGACGACCATTCGGGAAGAAAAGGGATATACCTATGGGATTGGATCAGCGGTGGTTTCACTGCAGCAATCGGGATATTTCTTCATTGCATCCGAGGTGGGATCGGACGTCACGCGTCATGCCATCCGTGACATCTATTCCGAGATGGGGCGTCTCACGGAAGAACTGGTAACACCTTCTGAGCTCCGCCTGGTCAGGAACTACATGATGGGGTCGCTGATCAGGAGCATGGACGGGCCCTTTGACATTTCGGAAACCGTGAAAGGCTTGGTGCAATACGGACTCGACACGTCTTACCTGACCCGGTTCATGGAAACCATCAACAGCATCACACCGGAGGAAATACGTGACATGGCACAGACATACCTGGACCCCGGGAAAATGACAGAGCTTACTGTCGGTGATTATGAAAAGGCCTGATCCATTTTTCAGGGCTGCCCTCTGGTTGCTTGTCATCATGCCCTTCAAGCCATGTATCCCACAGGTGGATGCAGGAGAGGACATCAGTATTTCAGGAGGTGTTCCGGTAAAGCTCACCGCCACCTACCAGGGGTATTACGGGATACCTGTCACAGCAGAGGATGATTATTTTGTCGGACCGTTCGAGATCGGATTTCAGTTTGATTATTTCGGGGAAATCTGTTCACAGTTCGCCATTGGACCCAACGGTCTGGTAAGCTTCAATATTCCCGCCATAATAGGATTCAGCAACTGGGAGCCGAGCTCGATACCCAACAATACCTACCCGAAGACGATCATGGGGCCGTACCAGGATCTTTTCAGCCGCCCCACCGAGCCGCATAGCAGGTATATCTATTATGCACTGACGGGTCAGGCCCCCTCCAGAAAGCTGGTGGTCGGCTGGTGCGAAGCACCTATGTTCAATTGCAGTGACCGTTTTGCCACATTCCAGATCGTCCTTCATGAAGAGGGCAACATCATCAGCCACCACCTGAGCCGGAAACCCGAATGCGCGGCCAACTATGGTAATGCAGCCACACAGGGCCTGAATTTCGATAAGAATACCGGTGTCAATGTCCCGGGCAGAAACTGGAGCTCATGGACCGCGGAAAATGAAAGCTGGAAATTCACTCCCGACGGCACCGGAGGCTACCTGGTGAAACCTCAGGATTTCCAGCCTGAGCCAGTGGTCCCCGCAACAAGACTGGAATGGGCCTGGTACGAATCATCCTATCCGGGAGGTACGGTCGTGAGTACCGGACCTGCCCTCGTGGCGGCCCCGCTGGAGACCACTATGTATTTTGTTGAGGTGGCCCTGTGCGCAGGACTGAAATATATTGACCAGGTGACTGTCGAAGTAATTCCCGTTCCCAATGCCTTCCGTCCGGGGAGCAGCATTCCTGAAAACAGGGTATTCAGGTTATATTACGGACCCGATGCTGTGCCGGACTCCTTCACGATGAGTATATTCAACAGATGGGGGCAGATGGTCTTTTCCACAACCGATCCGGCGGAAGGATGGGATGGCACCCAGAATGGATCCCTATGTCCCGCAGGTACCTATGTTTGGGTGATCACCGCACCTGGTGACGGGGAGAAGGTGACACGTCGGGGTGTGGTTACGTTGGTACGGTGATGTCACGGTGCATATTCCGGATTCTCAACAGGTCTCAGGCAATGTTGCTTGCACCTCTCTCTGTCGGAGACAAATCCGATTACTGGCCGCTGTTGTCGGTCTCAGGAACAGTTGCAGTGATATTCAGCTTCTTTTTGACCAGAGGCATGATATCATCCGAAGGTTCCGCATATAAGAGCAATCCCTCATTGCTGCTGCTGAATATGTAGGTGTAGCCGTTCTCGGCGGCAACCTCCCTGATCGCCTCCATGGCCCTGTCAATGATCGGAGTCGTAAGCTCCAGTTCCCTGTTCTGAAGATCCTCTGCAGCCTTTACTTCAAAGGCATCCATTCGCTCCCTCAGATCGTTGATCTCCGCCTCCTTGGTCTGCCTGATGATCTCTGACATCCCTCCCTTATTGGCTTCGTAATCCATGTATTTGTTTTCCAGTTCGGTCTGCATGGCACCATATTGCTCCTGGATGGATCTGTTGTACTGCTCAAAAATCTGCCTGGCGGTATCCAGTCCCGGCATCAGGCTGTAAAGCTCGGCAAAATCAATATGTCCGAATTTGTTTTTTGGCTGTGCCTCGACAGGGGCGGCTGACAGCAGCAGGCAGATAGCAGCGAAACCTATTGCTCTGGTCATATTTTACAGGTTAAATGATTTTGATGTGCAAAAATAATAAATATCCCTTATCCCGGCAGTTCTGTGAAAACAAGGAGATAAATATCAAACCGGATAACCGGTGGGGATTTATTTACGGATCGGACCGGGAGGATTCAGCCCTTCCCGTTCCATAGGTCTGTCTTGCTGCTGTGGCTGGGGTTGCGCCTGGCTGCCCTGATCCCTCCGTACCCGGTCTTCCCGTCTGACCGTTCCCAGAACAGCTCCCACCTTGTCAAGAACGTCGTCGCTGATATCAAATTTGGCATTGACATACAGCATGGTCAGACTGCCGGCCTTGTCAAACACGAAAGCATAGTTTTTCTCCTCGGCAATCTCCTCAATGGCATTGTATATCTTTTCCTGAATAGGCTTCACAAGCTCTTCACGCTTCTGGAAAAGGTCGCCCTCCCTGCCAAACCTCTTCTTCTGTAGTTCCCTGGCTTCATTCTCCTTCTGAATGATTTCATCCTCCCGCTTTTTCTTCAGGTCTTCGGGCAGCAGAACCGATTCCGCCTGGAACTTCCTGTACATCTCCTCAATCTCAGCAAAGATACCCTCGATTTCAGTCTGATATTCCACAGCCAGATCGTCGAGTTGATTCTGGGCATCCTCATATTCCGGGATGTTGTCGAGGATATAATCGGAATCGACATATGCATATTTCTGGGAATATGACGTCAATCCTGCACACAGAATCAATACGAGCATTAAGGTCAGTTCTTTTGGGGTGTTCATCTTACAATGGTTTGGATCATATTGGAATCTTTACAAAAAAGTTGCCAAAGTATTAACTCCTCTGCCAACCGGA
The DNA here is from genome assembly GCA_016939365.1 of Bacteroidales bacterium. Classification (GTDB taxonomy): domain Bacteria; phylum Bacteroidota; class Bacteroidia; order Bacteroidales; family JAFGHD01; genus JAFGHD01. Next base: position 30,614 of record JAFGHD010000161.1, read on the forward strand.
ATATTTCATTTCAATCGATAGACTGGTTGATAGAAAAGTGGAATTGTCCACGATGGGCATCGGGCAATCCCGGAATCTCGTCAAAACCATATCCCCAATCCAATCCCAGAATGCCAAACATCGGCAGGAACACCCTGACGCCCACACCTGCCGATCTTTTTACAAAAAACGGGTCGAACTCTTTGAATTTCTTCCATGAATTGCCGGCTTCCAGAAATGAGAGCAGGTAGATTGTAGCGTTTGGGTTCAGGGAGACCGGATAGCGCAATTCGAGGGTATATTTACTGAAGATCGTACCGCCAGTGTTACTGCTTTTGTAGTAGTCAGGGGTAAGGGTTTCGTTCCCGTAACCGCGCATACCGATGATCTCCCTGCCATCCAGGTTATTGTAACCGGACAGCCCGTCACCACCCAGATAAAACCTTTCGAACGGGGTCACGCCGATCTCCGGATTGTAATAGCCCAGAAACCCGAACTTGGCCCGGGTCATCAGTACCAGGTTGCCATGGATTTTCGTGAAATAGGAGGCATTGAATTTCCACTTATGGTACTCGATCCATTTGTACCTCTCATTCTCATCCAAAAGATCGTAATCCTTCTCAGAGGTCAGTGAATACGGGAAGGTCATCTCAACTCCCAGGGAAACGATCGATCCGGATCGTGGGAAGATGAGCTGGTCGATGGAATGGCGGGAAAGTGTGATATCATAGCTGAAGTTATTATAATATCCCGTTCCTGTGCCGAAGGCGAAGATCCTGGAATAATTCAACAGGTCGTAACGCTGAAGGCTGATACCCTGGTAAAGCTGGAAAAAATCGTCCGGCCAGGTCAGCCTTTTTCCCAGTCCGAAGCTCAGGCCATTGATGGTGAAGGACTGTCTGTCCGGGTCCTTTTTGTTGAGCCCGTTTGAATAGAGGGAATGATAGTAGCTGATGCTGAAGGAATTGGGCTTTTTGCCACCGAGCCATGGTTCGGTAAATGAGGCGCTGTAGCTGATGTATCCCTTTCCGTATGACTGGACCCTGAGGCTTAGTTTCTGTCCGTCACCGGTGGGAATAGGCTTCCATGAATCCTTTTTGAAGAAGTTCCGGGCCGAGAAATTGTTGAATGAGACACCCAGTGTGCCGATCACCCTACCGTATCCCCAACCTCCGGAGAGTTCGACCTGGTCGGAGGAAGTCTCCTCCACTTCATATTCAATGTCTACGGTTCCTTCAACAGGATTGGGGGTGATCTGGGGGTTGATCTTTTCAGGATCGAAATACATCAGCTGGGCCAGTTCACGGGTGGTCCGGATGATATCGGATCTTGAGAAAAGCTGACCTGGCCGGGTACGCAATTCCCTTACGATGACATGATCGTTGGTGCGGGTATTGCCCTTTATGGTCACCTTATCGATGGTGGCCTGCTTGCCTTCATAAAGCCGTATCTCCAGATCAATGGAATCATTCTCCACCAGAACCTCAACCGGTTCGGCCGAAAAGAACAGGTAACCGTCATTCATATACAGGGAACTGATATCGTCCTCGTTCGTATTGAAGGTCAGGTTCGAGTTGAGCCGCTCCCAGTTGTATACATCCCCTTTTCTGATCTTCAGCCTGGCCGTGAGGAATTCAGAAGAATACTTCGTATTGCCGACCCACGAAATATTCCTGAAGTAGTAACGGTCTCCTTCATCTATCGTCATTTCGATCACCACCGATCCATCCGGATCACGGTATACCGAATCATAAGTGATCTTGGCATCCCGGAAGCCGAATTCATTATAAAGCTGAACCAGACTGATCTTGTCCTCCTCAAAATTGTCACGGATGAATTTAGACGATTTGAAAATGCGCAGTTTCACATGACGGTTCAGATAATCTCTTGCCCCTTCTGCCACATCCCTGAACCTCAATGAGAAGGCATCACCAAGGGCACGGAAGACCAGTCCCTCAAGATCACGGAATGGATCCAGCACTCCCTTTTCCCGGGTCTCCTTCATGGCTCTCTTCAGCCGGTCATCGGGCATCTTTTCGTTGCCTTCAATACGAATTTCGCCGATCCTTACCCGGTCATTCTTATGAATATCAAGTATCAGCAATACATGGTTGACCCGTGTAGTATCAGGTACCTGACGGATATTGATCTCTGCATCAAGATAACCCTTGCCTTCGAAGTAGTCGCGTATCCTGTTTTTTGTTCTGACCATCAGATTGTCGGTCACCACATCTCCCGAGGTCAGTTTGATTTCATCGCGGATGTTGTCGGCTTCAGATTTCTTGATGCCATTAAAGGAAAAAGCCGAAAGGCGGGGTCGTTCCTGGAGGTCAATATTTAGGAATATCCTGCTGTCTTCGATCCGTGTTGCCGAGATAATCACATTTTCAAACAAACCCTGATCCCAGAGTTTGTGGATGGCTTCTGAAATTATATCACCGGGGATCTTGATCCTGTCGCCGACACTCAACCCCGAGAGCATGATCAGGACATTGTTATCGAGGAATTTCACACCGGATACCGTGATGCCACCGATGATATACTCTTTGGGAGCAGAGTAGTCCCAATCGGGCAGTTCGTCACCAATGACGACCTGTGCCCTGACATTAACCATGAGCAACAAGGCCATTAACCCGGGACATATTAACCTGATCATCCGCGGCATGATGTCTTTACCTGTTCAGTAGTTTTGCCGAATCTTCTTTCCCTGCCCTGGAAATCAATCAATGCCTCGTAGAGGTCCTCTCTCCGGAAATCAGGCCACAGTTTGGGCGAGAAGTACAGTTCGGCATATGCAATCTGCCAGAGCAGGAAATTGCTGATTCTGTATTCCCCGCTGGTCCTGATCAGCAGCTCCGGATCCGGGAATTCTGATGTAATCAGACATTTGCGGAATAACTGCTGATCGATATCCCGGGGATCCAGCTTCTGATCCTTTGCCATTTCTGCAATCTGCCGGACGGCCTTAATGATCTCCCACCTTGAACTGTAACTGATGGCAAGTATCAAATCCATCTGTTCATAATGAGCTGTTTCACGGATGGTATCATTGAGTTCCCGGTAGATGTGATCCGGCAGCGAGTCAAGATCACCGATGGCTTTAAGCCTGATGCGGTTTTCGTGGAGAGTTTTGGTTTCCCGGTGAATGGTCTGAACCAGCAGCCTCATGAGTGCATTGACCTCGGCCCTGGGTCTCTTCCAGTTTTCAGTTGAAAAGGCGTATAATGTCAGGTATTTGATTCCCAATTCAGCGGCTGCTTCCGCTGCTTCCCTGACGGACCTTACACCATGCCGGTGGCCATAAGTACGCACCTTTCCACGCATACGTGCCCATCGCCCGTTTCCATCCATAATAATGGCAACGTGCTTCGGTAACAAGTCCGTATTGATCCGGTCCTTCAGGCTGACCTCTGATGCACCAGGTGTATGGGGTATCATCCGCTATTTCAATGGTTACTTGTATTCCTGAAATTCACTGCACTTTCCACGGGGGACCAGGTTGATCTGGTAAGTCAGGGTGAGACCTGCGAATGCATACCAGTCCATGGTCTTGGAATTACCGCGCTGCTGTAAGGGCTTGTGACTGAGGGTGGGATCTGAAAAGACCAGGGTGGCATAGTCCTCATCACCGGGCTCCAGCAATTCAGGATCTAGAAAATAGGTCGTGCTGACATCGTCCAGATAGTCTGTAAATGTTTTCCTCATGCCCCATTCGGCGGTCATACAAATACGTTTGGAAAAGCTGTACTTCACTCCCATTCCGAACGGAAGGCAAAAATTGGTGAATAAATAACGCTCCCTGCTTTCAAAATTGATATTCTGCCCTTCCGTGCCCAATTCTCTCAACTCACGCTGGTCTACCTTCGGCTTGCCGTAAAACAATCCGATCCCGCCGAAAATGTAAGGGGAAAAGAAATTCCTGATGCTCCCTGTGTAATAGTTCAGGAAATTAAACTCAAATATTCCTGCCACCTCGGTTATGTTCATATTGAACCTGAGCATCCGTTCTTCCATGAAACCGGTCGACTCGTCATCCGCTCTGAGTGCACCACGGTTCACTGCCAGACGGATCGTCCACCTGGAATCAATGTTGTACCGGCCTACCAGACCCAGGGTAAGCTGTGACTGGTAGAAATGATAATAGGGGTTTAAATCTCCGATATAGTAAGAGCCTCCCGCAAACACCCCGGCCTCAAGTGTTTGTGAAAAGGCACCGCCTGTGGAGCACAATACCATCAAAAAAACCAACGACTTCTTCATGGCCGGACAAAATTATTCCTTTTTTTCATACCGACCTGCCTTACGATCAATTCCTGACATCCAGTCCCCACAACAGTTTATTCCGGATGGTACGGAAAAAATATTCATCCTTCATCTGCAGCAGGTTGATCTGAAACTGTTCCTTACATAAGGTGAGTTCTGTATGGGCAGGCACAGCCACAGAGCGCGAATCCAGACCCAGGTTGTATTCCCTGTGGCGCCCGTTCACCCGGATGCTGATGATGCCTGTGTCCGGGATAACGATGGGTCGAACCGTTAAATTGTGATTTGCAATGGGAGTGATCACGAAACTCCGGGCATCGGGCATCAGGATCGGGCCGCCGGCACTCAGTGAGTATGCGGTCGATCCGGTAGGCGTGGCAACGATAAGTCCGTCGGCCCAGTAGTCGTTCAGATACTCCCCGTTGATGTGCACCTTGATGGTGAGCATAGATCCCGGCTCCTTTCTGAGGAGCGTGATATCATTCAAGGCATAGTTGACATCCCCGAACAAATTTCCTGGACTTTCCAAACGAATCAGACTCCTTTGGTCCAGATGGTAATTCCCAGCCAGAAGATGTGAAACGGACAATTCTATCTGCTCTTTGGGAATGCTCGATAAAAATCCCATCCGTCCCAGATTGATTCCCATGATGGGTATGCCGGAATCCCTCACAAGTGTTATGGTATCGAGAAGTGTCCCGTCACCGCCAAAAGAGAGCAGGAAATCAGCCCTGCCCCTGACTTCAAAGTGCTCCCCGAACAGCTCGGGCTCTTCCTGGAATCTGATCCGGTTGCGTATGGCCTCGTAAAACCTGCGGTAAACCATCAGACCGATCCCTTCTTCCTCCAACCTGTCTGTCAGCAGCTGTATGTAATGGAAATGATCGTCTGCAACTACTTTTCCGAATAGGGCAATGCGCATCTTGACAAATATTTGTTTAGTATCATAATCCTCAGACCGTACTTCCGGGTTTGTATTTGCAATATACCAAAAAACCTTCTTATGACCTCCTGACCGTCAGATCGGTGCGGTAAAATGAATGTAAAAACCTGTCTCTCCCCTTTTGTTGATAGAGTATTCGATCCTGAAGACCAGATCATAATAGGTCACCAGGTCAATCCCGACACCCGAACCCAGCAACAACTCATCCGCCAGGGGGTTATATAAGCCCTTCCGGTCGTCCGAAACCCAGCCCAGATCCGTAAAGATATTCGAATAGAGGGCGAAATGGATTTTGCTGAACTTCTCCGTCCCGATGAAGGGAAGCCTGGCAACACGGGTGGGTATCAGCTCGATCTTCAGATTGTTCTTCAGCAAACCATAATGCTGTCCATCCACCACATAATATTCGTAACCCCGTACAAAATCCCTTCCATATCCCAATCCTTCCAGGTAATAATACGGCTGGTGCCAGAAAGGAGAAACCTTGCAGGCAAAACCCGTGGCGAAATACAAACGTCCCGAAAGATGAAAAAATTTCCTGGCATTGGCTTTCAGCAAAAGGGTCTGATCCTTCCCTGAAGCGAAAATTCCAAGGCCGGTTTTATCCAGGATCAGGTCCAGGTAGTATCCATGTAATGGGTAATGCTTGTAATCCCTGAAGTCGGCCTTGAACATATAGAAGAACGAAAAATACTCGTTCTCCGGCCGGTTACCGAAACTGAGATCCGGATTCAGAGCGAGAAGCGAATCGGAAAAGTGAACCTTGTTGTAGCTGAACTTGAACCAATGGGTATGGTGAATGCTCTTTCGCAGATAGGTTTCCCCATAGCAGTAAAACTGCCGGAAAGGATATTCGGTGATCGTCTTCAGGTATTGCTCCTTGTTGTCAACAGAATTGTATGAAACCTCATGATTTTGAGAAAAGCCGGCAGAAAATCCGGCGCCCAGAGTCTGGCTCCTGTTAATGTAAGGGATGGAGTAAGACAATTCATATTTTTCATCGAAGCCGAACCGGGAATACAGAATCAGTTTTTCCCTTCTGCCCCTGAAATTGTTCCAGGTAATGAAAACGCCGTAATTCAGGCGGCTCAGATCCTTTTTTTCCCACCATGCATTGAAGTTTCTGTCAGCGATCTCGAAAATCGGAACAGGCCATATATACCACCTTTCCTGCAGGTCAAAGATCACGTCCACCGAACTTCCAGCCGTTATTAATGTATCAACGGAGATGAAATTGAAAAGGGAAGTATTCTTGAGGTTGTTTCTGCTTTGGACGATAAGCTGGTCCAGGCGGGTTGCCGTCAGGGTATCATTTTCCCTGAACACGATCTCCCTGAGGATGATACGTTTGCGGGTAATGTGGTTCCCCAGTATGATCAGCTTCCTGACAATAAGAGTATCCGTTGGCTGAACAGTGTCTGATCCGGGAAGGATCAGGGGAGATGGTCCGGATGCAGATGCTCCGCACCCCGACATCATCTGGAGGATCATCACCAGGGATCCGATATATCCGCAACGGAATCTCATGTACGTAAAAATCTCATCAGGTGCTGGTATCTTTCCCTCAATTCTTCATGGTAGGTTTCATCCTGTGAATAAGATGCCTTGATGAGGTAATTGAAACGGTTAAATGTCTGAAGAAGCGGCTGGATATCAATACGGTTGATCTTTATGGTCAGTTCCATGCGGGTGGAATCCCTGTCGGTGGTTACGAAATGGCACAGGATCTTTGCGTCATTCGATTCCACGATCTGTGCCACCTGCGAAAGCACATAATCATTCTGGTTCACCTCCAGCACGATAATGGCACCAGGATCATTGATGGCAGACATCTCGGCAAACCTCCCGATCAGGTCAGATGCCGAAATGGCTCCCAGGTATTGATCCTGCTGATCCAGAACGGGCATGACCGAGACGTTATAAACAGACATGGCTTTGATCACATCCAGTATATGATCATATTCCTTCACTTCCGGCCTTTCAAGAGTTGTAGTGAGGTGGCTGAGGGTGTTGTCGATGTCTTCCATCCCGAAGAGGATCATTTCTGATACTATCCCGAGAAATGTGGTACCATCAACCAGGGGAAGATGCGATACCTTGAGCTCATCCATCCAACCTAGGGCATGACTGCCGCTGTCGTCCGGGCTTAAAGGTTGGATCATCCCGGAAATCAGGTCCCGTGCCAGCATAGCTTGTTCTGTTTGTTTATTCAATTCGTCAGGTCAACTTTCCAATTCTTTCCAGTAATCATCATTCAGTATGCTGAGGTAGCTGTAATATCTTTCCGGGCAGATCATCCCCTCTTCCAGCAGTTTCTTGACAGCACATCCGGGTTCATGGACATGCGTGCAGTTATGGAATTTGCATTGGTGCATTACCTTTCGCATTTCAGGGAATCTCTCGGCCACTTCCGTCCTGCTGAAATCCACCAGTCCGAATTCACGTATTCCCGGTGTGTCGATGATGTATCCTCCGAAGGAAAGGGGGTGCATTTCTGCAAAGGTAGTGGTATGTTTTCCCTTGTCGTGATAGGATGATACCGGGCCGGTCCTTATTTTCAGGGAAGGCTCCAATGCATTGATCAACGCCGATTTGCCCACTCCCGAATGGCCGGTCAGCAGGCTGGATTTCCCCTGAAGCAGTTCCCTGACCTGATCCAGATGATCGCCCGTCAGAGCGGAGGTCTTCAGGCAGGTATATCCGATATCGGTGTAAATGGCCATCAGTCGATGAAGCAGTTCGTTCTGGCTGTGGCTGTAAATATCGGTTTTATTGAATACCAGACATCCAGGTATATGGTATGCTTCCGCCGTCACCAGGAACCGGTCGATAAAACCGTTGGAAGTCCTGGGACTTGCCAGGGTCACTACTGCAACAGCCTGATCAATATTTGCAGCCAGGATATGGGCCTGCTTGGAAAGCTTCGTTGCCTTGCGGATGATGTAGTTCTTTCGGGGCAATATCCGACGGATCAGTCCTGTAATCTGATCCTTTGAAAAGTCAAACTCTACCCCGTCGCCCACCGCAACCGGATTGGTGGTCTTGATACCGTGAAGGCGGAAAGTGCCTTTCAGCTTGCAGGATACAGCCTGCCCGCCGGAAAGGACAGTGAGCCAGCTGCCCGTAGTCTTCAGCACAATGCCTTGATGATTGGGCATAAATGCATGTTTCAGGGAAACCTGTAATGCTTCCTGACGGGCTTGCTGATGTCCCAGGTACACTTCAGGCCATCCCTGAAGATCACAAAATCTCCAGCTCCAAACCGGTATACTCCCTGAGGTGTCTCCACCGAAACCTCACCCTCCAGGATATAACATTCCTCATCACCATCATATTCCCAATCGAACCGCGAGACCTCCTTTTCCCAGACAGACCAGGAACGGATGCCTCTCTTTTCCAACTGATCGGCGCTGAGCTTCTGAATGATTACTTTATCCATTGTCATTCTGCTGATTGATAAACTGTAAAATTACAAAAGAAATGTCAGGTGCCGGGATCGACAAGCCTGCCCACAGTATGTGAATGCAAAGAGACCGGCATACCCCCGCTTTTATTAACTTTGGTGCAAATTCAATCCGGACACATGAAATATCAGAGGATACTTCTCAAACTCAGCGGAGAAGCCCTGTCGGGCACAAAAACACACGGACTGGATCCTTCGCGGCTGGAAATGTATGCCCATGAAATCAATGAGCTTTCAGACAAACATGTTCAGGTGGGCATAGTCATCGGAGGAGGGAATATTTTCAGGGGGCTTCAGGGAACCAGGCAAGGCATTCACCGGATTCAGGGGGATTACATGGGCATGCTGGCTACTGTAATCAATGGCATGGCCCTGCAGGATGCCCTTGAAAGTGCCGGGGTAAGAACCGCCCACCTGACCGCTTTCCCTGCCGGCCCGGTCTCGGAGATCATGTCCGGCAACAAGGCGATCAATCACATGGAAGAAGGCCGGGTGGTCATTATCAGCGGAGGGACCGGCAATCCGTTTTTCACCACAGACACTGCCGCCGCCCTGCGGGCAGCAGAAACCGGAGCACAAGTCCTCATGAAAGGAACCCGCGTGAATGGGATATTTGACAAGGATCCCGAAAAATACCCTGATGCCAGGAAATTCAACCACATCGACTTCAATGAAGCGATACGGCTCAAACTGGGTATCATGGATCTCACCGCATTTACTTTCTGTATGGAAAACCGTATTCCCATTCTGGTGTTCGATATGAACCAGCCCGGAAACCTGCTCCGGGCCGTTACGGGTGAATCCGTCGGGACACTGGTGAGCCCTGAGACAGCCTGACCCTGTTGTTTTCACGAAATGGTTGTATCTTTACAATCCTAACGTAAAGTCAGCGATATGATCGAAGAGTGTCAGCTCATCTATGATGATGCAGAGGAAAATATGGGCAGGAGCCTGGTCCATCTGGAGAAAGAGTTTCAGAAGATTCGGGCAGGCAAAGCTTCCCCGGATATGCTGGACGGTATTAAAGTGGATTATTACGGAATCATGACCCCCATCAATCAAACCGCCAACATCACCACCCCCGATCCCAGGCAGATCATTGTCCAGCCTTGGGATAAAAGCATTATAGGTGCACTGGAAAAAGCCATCCTTGCGGCCAACATCGGTTTCAACCCAAAAAATGAAGGGGAAGTACTGCGTATCCCGGTCCCGCCGGTCACAGAACAGCGGAGAAAGGAACTGGTGAAACAGGCCCGGAACGAATCGGAAAACGCCAGGGTCAGCATCCGGAATATCAGAAGAAGTGCCAATGAAGAAGCCAAAAAACTGGAAAAGGAAGGTGTGTCGGAAGATGATATCAAAAAACTGCAGGAACAGATCCAGAAACTGACAGATGAATACATCGAGAAAGTTGACGAATATTTTGCCAAAAAGGAAAAAGATATCATGACCATCTGAACGGAGGTCTTTATTTTTATTATATTTCCCTTTTTGTTCCTCCCTTTTTATTCCTCCTGTACAAGATTACCAGTGCAGAAACAAAGAATGCTTCTCCCAACAGAAAGAGGTCCCATCTGAAATGTCTGGGTATGAAGGTGGCGGCATGTTCTGACGCTTCCCGGTACCGGGTGGCACTGAAAAGCTCTGCCAGCCGAAATTCCTGCAGCATAAAACGTGTATATTCCTCGGTATATGCAATAAGGGTAATTACTACACCTGCCAGGATCATAAACGAAACCGGCCAGCCTGGATTGCGGTAATGTACCGCCATCCCCATAGTGAGCCATGCCATGATAATCATAGTGACGGAATTGATAACAGGTGCCAGGACCGGGCCGACCCAGGTGACGGGTATCAGGAAGAGGATATCCCAGGTAAGCCAGCTTTGGGGCCAACCGATCATCAGTTTAAGAAAAAGGTAATAACAGATGTCCCATACCGCGAAGCCATAGATGAAAGCAGCCAACCTTTCGACACTTCTCCGCTTCGCAAGCAATGCAAATGCAGCCAGCATCAGCAACGTTGCAGCCTCCCTGATCAGTTCGGTAAACATGACTTCCGGACTGACCGGCATCAGTGGAAAACGAAACCCGTCAGGATAATGGATCTCCCTCAGATACACCACGACGGCACATTCCACATACCCCATAGCGACGGCTCCCACTGTCAGCCAGAGCCATCCTGCGAACCGGCCCGGTTTTTCCTTAACCCCATTCATCACAAGTAACCTTGCAGCGTCGTCTGCTGTCAAATAATTTATTCATGGTATTTTTGTTAAAATTAAAAAATAATTCTACTTTTGCAGCCCCCTTTTTTGGGGGTATGGGTATGGGCATTGTCTGATAACATTAACCGATTAAAATGGTCAGTTACACAACTCTCAGCGCAAAAAAGGAAAACATCACGAAAGAGTGGGTGCTGATAGACGCTGAAAATCAAATTCTCGGAAGATTGGCAACCGTTACCGCCCGATTGCTTCGCGGAAAACACAAGACCAATTTTACACCAAACCTTGATTGTGGCGATAATGTAGTGATAATCAATGCGGAAAAAATTCAACTCACGGGTAATAAATGGAACGCCCGGATTCATTTCAGGTACACGGGTTATCCCGGGGGACAGAAGAACATCACTCCCGCCCAGATGATCACAAAAAAGCCGACATCCGTTGTGGAAGAGGCGATCCGCGGCATGTTGCCCAAGAACAGGCTGGGCAGGGCATTATTCAGGAATCTTCATGTGTATGCAGGAACGGATCACCCGCATCAGGGCCAGAATCCTAAACCAATTGACATTCAATCGATAAAATAAACAATGGAGACGATCAATACGACTGGCAGGAGAAAAACCGCAATTGCCCGGGTATACCTGAAAGAGGGCGAAGGAAAGATCACGATCAACGACCGTGAATTCACGGAGTATTTCCCGATGGCCACACTGCAATACATTGTTAATCAGCCGTTCGAGATCACAGAAACGGCAGGGAAATATGATGTCAAGGTCAACCTGGACGGTGGAGGATTTAAAGGACAGGCTGAAGCACTCAGGCTGGCCATTTCGAGGGCCCTGATCATTGTCAATCCTGAATACCGGCCTCCCCTGAAAGTCAAAGGACTGCTCCGGCGTGACCCCCGGATGGTGGAACGGAAAAAGCCCGGTCAGAAAAAAGCCAGGAAAAGATTCCAGTTCAGCAAGCGTTAATGCTGCATTTTCTGATATCCTCCCCTTTTACCAAATTATGCTGAGAACACAACTCAAAGCGGAGTATAAGTAATCAAAAGAAAAAGATATTAATGGCACGCACTAATTTCCAGGAATTGTTGGATGCAGGTGTTCACTTCGGTCACCTGAAAAGGAAATGGAATCCCAACATGGCACCATATATCTTCATGGAACGTAATGGGATCCACATTATTGACCTGTACAAGACAGCAGCCAAGATTGAAGAGGCTGCCGCCGCGCTGAAGCAGATTGCCAAGAGCGGCAAAAGGATTCTGTTTGTCGCCACAAAGAAGCAGGCCAAGGACATCGTGGCTGAACATGTCCGCAGGATCAATATGCCCTATGTAGTGGAACGGTGGCCCGGTGGTATGCTGACCAATTTCGCCACCATCCGAAAAGCGGTCCGTAAAATGACTTCCATAGATAAAATGATGGCTACCAACACCTTCAAAAATCTTTCCAAGAGGGAACGCCTGCAGATCCAGCGTGAAAGGGCCAAGCTGGATAAACAACTGGGCAGCATCGCCGATCTGAACCGCCTGCCTTCTGCGGTTTTTGTCGTGGATATCTGCAAGGAACATATTGCAGTCTCAGAGGCCAGGAAGCTGAATATCCCCACTTTCGCCATCGTGGATACCAATTCCGATCCGAAAAGGGTCGACTTTCCCATTCCCGCCAATGACGATGCTTCAAAATCAATCGACCTTATCGTCAAGGTGCTGGTTAAAGCGATCGAGGAGGGATTGATCGAACGCAAGCTGGACAAGGATAAAAAAGCAGCCGATGAGTCTGAAGAACGGGAAGACGAGGACGATGTTACCGGTTCCTCCCCCAAGTCCGCTTCCCTGGATGATGACGATGAAGATATTGACGGGCTCAAGGGAAAGAAAACAACTGCTGATACCAAACTGGCCAAGATCAAGTCCGATTCCAATCTACCCGACCCCATGGCCAAACGCACAAAGAAACCCATTTCGAAAACGACAAGAAAACCTTCAAAATAATCTTTAATTCATAACAATAATGGCCAATATCACAGCAACTGATGTCAACAAGCTCAGGCAGCAGACCGGGGCAGGAATGATGGATTGCAAAAACGCCCTGGTGGAGGCAGAGGGTGATTTTGAGAAAGCCGTTGACATCCTCAGGAAGAAAGGGCAAAAGGTAGCCAATAAAAGAGCAGATAAAGAGACCAATGAAGGTATGGTCGTTGCTGCCACCACATCCGACCACACTTTTGGTGCGGTGATGATGCTGAACTGCGAAACCGACTTCGTTGCAAAAAATGCAGAGTTTACAGGATTTGCAAAGGTACTGATCAACCTGGCGATCACCCACAGGGTGAAATCCGCTGCTGATCTTCTTCGTATCCCCTTCGAAGGCCATTCTGTGGAAGAGAAGATCACTGAGATGATCGGAAAGACCGGTGAAAGAATGAACCTCTCCAGATATGAGACCATCTCCTCACCCCATGTCTCTGCATACAATCACCAGGGAAACCGCCTGGCCACCCTCCTGGGACTCAACAAAGCGGACGGAAGTTCAGACATCGGTCATGAATTGGCCATGCAGGTTGCCGCAATGAATCCCGTTGCAGTCGACAAGGATCATGTCGCCCAGGAACTGATCGATAAGGAGATTGAGATCGGCAAGGAACAGGCCCGCCAGGAAGGCAAGCCGGAGAATATGCTGGAAAAGATCGCTATAGGAAAGCTCAATAAATACTTCAAGGAAAACACCCTCATACAGCAGGACTTTGTCCGCGACACTCGGAAGACTGTGGGAGAGTATATCAGGGAACATGACCCCGATCTCAGGGTTACCGGATTCAAGCGGCTGATGCTGGGCGAATGAAACGAAAGAGGCTGTCAAGAAAAGACAGCCTCTTTTATTTGCGCCATCCCTGCCAATATGGAGTTACCCTAAACCGCTGAGCATCTCCCTCACTATCTCCGCGATCAGTTTATTTTCAGCTTTTCCGGACATTTCATGGGTGGCAGAGCCCATAACCCGCCCCATATCTTTCATTCCGGTCGCTCCGGTAACGGTAATTATTTCAAGTATCTTATGTCTGATCTGCTCTTCAGTCATTTGTTCAGGCAGATATTCCGAAATAATTCCTGCCTGGAATTCTTCCGCATCAGCCAGATCCTTCCTTCCCTGCTCACTGTATATAACTGCCGAATCCTTTCTTTGCCTGATGAGTTTCTGAAGCAAAACCATTTCTGCATCCTCCGGCAGATGTCCGGCACCGGCGTACTTCCCGGTTTTCTCGATCAGTATGGCGGCCTTGATCGCCCTGAGGGCCTCAAGCCGCTCCTTTTCCTTTGCCATCATGGCGTTCCGGATGTCCAGGTTTATCTTCTCTTCAAGGCTCATGGTTCCGGGTTGTGGTTTTAATCAACATTGTCATGCAAAAACGAGTTGTTCTGCTTAAGCTGGGGCCGGTTTTCATCGTCATGACCCAGTGTGAAACGTGAGACTTCTGACTCCGAGGAATGCCTGACCTCCCTGAGCTCAATATTCCTCCGGATATAGGCCGGTACAGATTCGAGCTCCTCTATATCTTTAGGGCTTTTTAGTTTTATGCTCAGGTCTTTCAGCTTCCTGACCCGCTCCTGCGATTTGCGTTCGATCTCTGCCCGTTCGGCATCATCACTTAGAAATCCCCAGGTAGTTCTGCGCAGATCTGACTGCATTTCCGGATGCGGCTCAGCCGTTCCTTCGGGCTGGGATACCGATTCCGCATTGAACAGTTCATCCTCACCCAGAGTGGCCACCACAACCGGCTTGGATTCTTTCTGGGGCTCCTGCAAGGATGTCTCTGAATTGACTTTGGTTTCGGGCCTCATCTTCTGCCTTTCCTCTGGAGTAATCAGCGTGATCTCACTGATCGGCTCCGTAATGGCAGAAACAGTTGTCAATATTTCTTTCTGTTTCTCTTCCTGCAGGTTATATTTCTTTATAGAAGCTGGCTGAAACTCCGATCGCCCCTTTTCAGAATCAAAACCGGTGGCTATGAGGGTGATGCTGATCTTGCTGCCGAGTGACTCATCAATACCATTACCCCAGATGATATTGGCGTCAGAACCGGCCTTTTGCTGGATGAACCGTGTGATTTCACTGACCTCATCCATCGTAATCTCCTCGCTGCCCGATCCGATATAGAGCAGGATATCCTGCGCACCCTTGATATCATTGTCATTGAGCAGGGGGGATGAAATGGCCTGTTCGATCGCCTTGACAGCCCTATCTTCACCCTCTGCGATAGCCGAGCTCATCAGCGCTGTACCGCTGTCTTCCATGACCGTTTTCACATCTTCAAAGTCAACATTGATGTGGCCAACCACAGTGATCAGCTCTGCGATTCCTTTGGCTGCGACGGTCAGAATATCATCGGCACGCTTGAAGGCATCGGTCAGTCTCAGATCACCGTAAACCTCCCTGAGTTTATCGTTGCATATGATCAGGAGGCTGTCAACACTCTTTCTCAATTCCGCAATACCGGCATCGGCCTGCATTTTCCGCTTCCTCCCCTCGAAATCAAACGGCAGGGTTACAATGGCGACGGTAAGAATACCCATCTCCCTGGCAGCCTGGGCGATGACCGGTGCAGCTCCGGTACCTGTACCTCCGCCCATCCCGGCTGTGATGAAAACCATCTTGGTATTCTTTTCAAGTATCTCCTTGATGGCATCAATCTTTTCAATGGCTGACTGTTTTCCAACCGATGGAATGGATCCTGCTCCCAGACCTGACTGCCCCAACTGTACCTTAATGGGCACCGGACTGGATTCAAGAGCCTGGGCATCGGTATTGCATATGATGAAGTCAACACCCTGAATCCCCTGTTCGTACATATGTGTGAGGGCATTGCATCCGCCTCCGCCGACGCCGACAACCTTTATTATCGACGAGAGTTCCCTGGGCGCATCGAACTTGAGCATATTGTCCATTTTTTTCAAAACTAAAGTTAGAGTATATAGTCCCCCTTATATGCAGTATCATAAGTTTTTATCAACAAAATCCATGTTAATTGTTTTATGGGTTTCAGCTTATTCCGGCATCCTTTTCAAAAAAATCCTGGATTTTCTTCAGGAAGCTTGAGGGTTTTCCTTCCTTTTTCTCTTTCTTCGCACCTTTGGTGTCTCCCTGATCCTTTTTCTGCTTGCTCATATCGCGTATATACCGGTCCGCACCCACGATCACAAGGCCGATACCTGTTGCGTACATGGGACTGGCGAGCTCGTCGGGCACATTATTGGAAAGATGTTCATTGGGATAACCGATCCGCGTGTCCATACCTGTAATATACTCAGTAAGCTGTGTCAGGTGCTTGAGTTGTGCACCGCCACCTGTCAGCACGATGCCTGCAATCAGTTTCTTCTCATATCCCGAGTTTCGTATTTCAAAATAGACATGTTCGACGATCTCCTCCATACGTGCCTGAATGATGCTGGCCAGGTTTCTCAGGGTGATCTCCTTGGGGGGTCTTCCCCTGAGACCCGGAATGGCAACAATTTCTTCATCCCTGTTCTCACTGGCAAGTGCCGATCCGAATTTTACCTTGAGCTCCTCGGCATGTTTACGTATGATGGAGCAACCTTCCTTGACGTCCTCGGTGATGACGTCTCCTCCAAAGGGGATCACTGCCGTATGGCGGATGATCCCATCCTGAAAGATGGCGATATCGGTTGTCCCTCCACCGATATCCACCAGGGCTACTCCCGCCTCCTTTTCCTCCTCGCTGAGAACGGCCTCGGCGGAAGCGATGGGTTCCAGAATGAGATCCACCACTTCCAGACCCGCCTTGGTTACACATTTATAGATGTTCTTGGCAGCGGTAGTCTGTCCGATAATGATATGAAAGTTGGCTTCCAGATTGTTCCCGAGCATACCGGCCGGCTGCTTGATACCCTGCTCATTATCCACGATATACTCCTGAGGTATCACCTCAATGATCTCTTCGCCGGGACTCATGTTGAGGTTATACATGTTCTGATGCAACCGGTCCACATCAGCCTGGCTGATCTCCTCATCATAATGTTCCCTGATCAGGCTGCCGCGGTGCTGCAGACTCTTAATGTGCTGCCCGGCAATGCCGACATTTACATACTTGATGTCGACATCCGACTTGACCGAGGCTTCCTGAACGGCAATGCTTATTGAGTTTACCGTATTTTCAATGTTGGAGACCACTCCCCTTTTCACCCCGATGGATTCAGTCCTTCCATAGCCCAGTATCTCGATCTTACCAAGCTCGTTCTTCCGGCCGACAATCGCAGCGATCTTTGTTGTGCCGATGTCAAGGCCGACAATGATGTCCGATTTCATATCAGATTTTTTTGGAACAAATTACCTGGTTCTTGTAATTCAAAGTGATACGGGAATACTTGTCCCAGCCCGCCTGCCGAATGCCCTCCCGGTAAAACGCCTTCAACTTATCGAATTTTTGCACCATGTCCTCCCCCTTTCCAAAAACGATCAGGTGTTTGCCCAACTTTGGCACCAGCTCAAAATCACCTTCCTTCCCGACATGAATCTGCTCTATCTGGGCATTCAGAAAGGGATCATTCCGGATATACAGGATCAGGTTGAACAGTTGTTCGGATAACGGCATATCAATACCTGAAGGCATGACGAAATCCTCCCATCTTCTCAGGGATACCCCGGAGGAGTCGGGAGGAGGCATGACCATACCGGTAATCACCGGCACCCGGATGGGAAAACCGGGCCTCACAGGACAGGTACGGCCCAGGTCGTCAAGATAATACTGGTTGCCGTTGCCAGCCTCAAACCTCGCTACCGGTTGCCGCTGTGTCGCCTCAATAACCAAACACCCGTTCAGACTGGAGTAAACGTCAGCCTTCCTAACATATGGATAATCCATCAGCATCATCTCCACACCCTCCTGGTCTATCTCCGAAATCCTTCTTCCTGTCAGCGAATCAAAGTGATTGACCACCCACGATAGAATATCATCCTCGGTAAAGAGGGGTGAATCATCCGGATGGGTGACTCTGATTTCGATACGCTTGCAGACAGCCTTTTTCTGACCTGCCTCTGCAAATCCCAGCAGTACAGAAAGTCCGACCAGTACGATAATCCAGGATGATATGACGATGATCTTTCTCATTGTACAGTGTTTATTTTTTGTCTGAGCTTTTTTTCAATGGCCGGAACCCATTGGTCAATGTCCCCGGCTCCCATCGTCACCAGCACATCGGTTGTCAAGGAGTCAATCCTCATCAGAAGTGCCTCGCTCCCGACCAGCCATTTTTTTATTCCCTTTATTTCCTTCAGGATCAATTCTGAGGTAACCCCTGGGATGGGGGTTTCACGGGCCGGATATATTTCAAGAAGTATCACCTCATCAAGCAATCCCAGACTTTTACCAAAGCCTGCAGCAAGTTCACGGGTGCGGCTGAACAGATGGGGCTGAAATACCCCGGTGATTTTTCTTCCCGGATAAATTAACCTGATCGAGCGGATCAGCGCCTCAATCTCGGCGGGATGATGGGCATAATCATCAATGAAGGTGATCCCCTTCTCATCCATTCTGACATCGAAACGCCTGACCACTCCCCGATAACTTTCCAGAGCCTTCCGGACCATTACCGGCGAAATGCCCAGGATCAAACCTGCAGCGGCAGCCCCCACTGCGTTTTCAATATTGAATTGGCCCGGCACATGCAAATTGATGCCATCCAGCCTTTCTCCCTGATGCAACAGGTCAAACCGGCTGGCAGTACCATGATATGTAACATTTTCAGCATGAAAATCTCCACCCGAAAATGCGGAATAACTGAAGAGGTTCAGATTACGCCCGGTATCCGGCTGGATGTCAATACCTGCCCTGAGCACCAGGTTGCCCCCCGGCTCAATCCTGCCTGTAAAATCCCTGAAAGCTCTTTTCATTTCGTCGTACGTCCCGTATATATCCATATGATCCGGATCCATTGAGGTGATCACAGCAGTTTCAGGCCGAAGCTGCAGGAATGACCGGTCATATTCATCGGCTTCTGCCACGAAAAACCGGGAACCGGGGACACTGAGGAAGTTGGATTGGTAGTTTTTCGATATGCCGCCCAGGAAGGCAGTGGCATCCATGCCTGAATATCTGAGGATATGTGCGATCATGGTTGATACCGTGGTTTTGCCATGTGATCCTGCAACGGCGGTCAACCGGCCTGCCGAAGTGATGGCGCCCAGCACTTCGGACCGCTTCAGCATGGGAACCGAAGATCGTCTGAGGAAGAGGTATTCATTCAGTGCAGATGGTACCGCAGGCGTCAGGATCACCAGATCGGGAGTATAGGGTATCAGCTCAGGATTATCTTCATAATGGATTTGTGCTCCTTCAGACTCCAGTTGGCGGGTAAGCCGGGTCATGGCCCTGTCATAGCCGGCCACCACGGCTCCTCTGGCAAGAAAATATCTCGCCAGGGAACTCATCCCGATACCCCCTATACCGAGCATATATACCTCTCTAACCTTATCCGGATCCATTATCTGCT
This sequence comes from Bacteroidales bacterium, assembly GCA_016939365.1. Lineage (GTDB taxonomy): Bacteria > Bacteroidota > Bacteroidia > Bacteroidales > JAFGHD01 > JAFGHD01. The sequence continues at coordinate 50,001 of JAFGHD010000161.1, forward strand.
AACAGAATTTCTCAAATCCAAAATCTCGCGGGCGATCCTTTCGTCTGCATCCATAACAGCAAAACCGGAGATATTCAGGACCATTTCCGCCATTTCAGCTGGGTTTCCGAAAAGCAATAAGATCAGATCACCCAGCTGATCGGCGGCCAGATGGTTCTCGACCATTAGGGCAGCCCCGGCCTCAACGAGCTTCGTTGCATTTTTACGCTGATGGTCCCCGGCAGCACCGGGAAACGGAACGAAGACCACCGGTTTGCCAGCCGCACATATTTCGGAGATCGCTATGGCGCCCGCCCTGGATATGATCAGGTCGGCCATGGCATATGCAAGATCCATCCTGTCGATGAACCCCATCACCTTGATATCAGAAGCCAGAAAGGGGCCGGTGGCTTCACGGGCATCATCATATCCAGGCTTTCCTGTCTGCCAGATGATCCTGATCCCATCCCTGATCCATCTTTCCAGATTGTTGCGGACAGCCATGTTGATGGTCATGGCACCCTGGCTCCCTCCCAATATGAGCAAGGTCTTCCGGGATCCGCTGAACCCGAAATACCTCGATGCCTCCTGTTCTTTCCCTTTGATATCCAGCACTTCTTTCCGGACAGGATTTCCGGTGATCACGATCTTACCTGGCGGGAAAAAAGCCTCCATTCCGGGATAAGCCACGCAGATTCTTTGGACCTTATGTGCCAGTAACCGGTTGGTGATTCCGGGAAATGAGTTTTGCTCCTGGATCAGTGCCGGAATACCCCTAGCGCATGCGATCCGGAGTGCGGGACCGCTGGCAAAACCTCCGACACCGACGACAACATCCGGTCTGAAACGTCTAATAATATCCCAGGCGTTTACCATGCTCACCAGTAACTTCAGAGGGAACAGCAGGTTTTTCGGATTCAGGGAACGGTGAAACCCACTGATCCAAAGCCCTTTTATGGGATATCCGGCTTCCGGAACCCGTTGCATTTCCATCTTTCCCTTAGCCCCGATAAAGAGAATCTCTGTCTCGGGATTTAGCCTTCTGACCGCATCTGCAATGGCAATGGCCGGGAACACATGGCCCCCGGTTCCCCCCCCGCTGATCAGGATCCTGGCTTTATGCTGATGCAAGCTGTCCGGTTTCATGGGTGTTTTTTTCAATCTCCTTGCTGACGCTTAAAATGATCCCGATCGCAATACTGGTAAACCATATGGAGGTGCCTCCCATCGACACCAGTGGAAGGGTCTGACCCGTCACCGGGAGCAGGTTGACAGCCACCGCCATGTTGATCATGGCCTGAAAGACAAGGCTGAATGACACACCGATGGTCAGGAAGGCCCCGAAATTCTGCGGGCACCTGATCACGATCTTGACCGCCCTGAAAAGCAGGATCATATAAAGGAATATCACAATGACACCTCCGGCCAGCCCATATTCTTCCACAATAATGGCAAAGATGAAATCCGAATAGGGATGCGGGAGGAAATATCTCTGGTCGCTGTTGCCCGGCATCTTGCCGAAGAACCCTCCTGAAGCGATGGCGATCTTGGCCTGGTCCACCTGGTAATTCTCCTCATTGTCCTGATCCCTGAAATGTTCAACCCTGCTGATCCAGGTGTCCAACCGGGGGAGCAGGTCCGGATAGGCTTTGGCAAGGATGACCATAAAGAGCATTATGAAGACACCGATGCCCAGCAGTGCAAGGATGTGGCGGAGACTGATTCGTCCGATGTACATCAAAACCAGGCTGGTACAGAACAGGATCGCAGCCGTCGAGAAATTGGCAGGTAAAATAAGGAAGCAAACGATCAGAACAGGTATCATGATCGGAACGAATGCGGATTTGAAATCCTTGATCTGATCCTGCTTCTTGGTCAGCATCCTTGCCAGGTACATGATCAGCGTCAGCTTGGCGAGATCGGAGGTCTGGAAAGTCAGATTGAAGGGCAGCATCAATTCCCTCCTGGCCTGATTCAGTTCCAGGCCTGCTATAAGCGTAATAAACAGGAGTGGTACTGCAATATACAGTGCGATCTGGAAAATCCTCGAAAAATATGTGTACTTGATCAGATGTGCCAGATACATCAGTCCGATACCGCACAGCAGAATGATCAGATGCTTGAACATATAATACTCAGTATTCCCGGACTGATAGCGGTATGCCAGGTTTCCGGTCGAACTATAGACAGCCAGAAGGGAAATCAGCGAAAGCATGATCACAACGATCCAGATGACCTTGTCCCCCTTTATTCTACGCAGAAAATAATGCATAACTCCTCCTAGAGGCTTTTTACAGCTTCCTTAAACTGGTTACCGCGGTCTTCGAAGTTCTCAAACAGATCAAAACTGGCGCAGGCAGGTGACAGCAGCACCACATCATTCGGCCGGCCGATATAGGATGCCCACCTGACCGCCTCCTCCATGGATGTTGTTTCAACAATGCGCTCCAACAGGTCGCTGAATGCACGGATCAGTGCCTTGTTATCACGCCCGAGACAAATGAGTGCTTTGACCTTTGTTTTGACCAGATCATACAGGACACTGTAATCGTTACCTTTATCTATTCCACCCGCGATCCAAACCACCGGAGCAGCCATGCTTTCCAGGGCATACCAGGTGGAATTGACATTGGTGGCCTTGGAATCGTTGATAAAATCGACCCCATGTATCCTGGCCACAAATTCCAGGCGATGCTCAATATTCTGAAAATCAGCCAGGCTCTCCTTGATGGGATCCTTACGGATATCAAAAATCCGGGCTGCTATACTGGCCGCCATGGAGTTGTAGATGTTGTGCTTCCCCTGTAATGCGAGATTGTCTATGGTCATTGTGAAACGGTTTGAGTCAATATTTACCACCAGATGATTATCTTCCAACCATGCTCCGTTACCGGTAAGCCGGTTCCGGATCGAAAACGGGAACAGTTGCGCGCGGATGTCCTGATTTTTAAGCTCACGCCCGATCACCGGGTCATCAGCATTGTAGATCAGGGCATCCTGTGGTCTCTGGTTGCGCGTAATCCTGAATTTCGAGCGGACATACTCATCGAAACGGTAGCCATACCTGTCGAGATGATCGGGAGTGATGTTCAGGATCACTGCTGTTTCCGCTCTGAAATCGTACATGTGGTCGAGCTGGAAACTGCTGATCTCAAGCACATAAATTTCACAGGCGGGCTGGGTGAGCTTCCAGGCAAAACTGGTTCCCACATTTCCCGCAAGACCGCAGTTCAGTCCTGCTCTTTGCAGGATGTGGCAGGTCAGCAATGTGGTGGTTGTCTTGCCGTTGCTTCCGGTGATGCAGATCTTGGGAGCATGTGTATATCGCGCTGCAAACTCCGTCTCCGAAACCATCCGGATACCCTTCTTACGGATTTTGCCGATCAATGGGACATCATCCGGTATTCCGGGGCTTTTGATCACCTCCTCCGCCCCCAGTACCCTTTCTTCTGTATGCCTTCCCTCCTCGAAACCGATACCAGCATTTGAAAGAACGTCTCTGTATTTCTCCTTCAGCCTGCCATTGTCCGAAACGAATACCTCAAAACCTTTGCTTACAGCCAGCAGTGCGGCTCCCACCCCACTCTCCCCGCCTCCCAGTATGACGATTCGTTTCTTCAAGTGGCATTATCTCAGTTTTAGCGTAATGACTGCAAAAACGGCCAGCATGATCCCGACAATGAAGAACCGCTGGACGATTTTCGGTTCCGGATACCCCACAAGCTGATAATGATGATGCAACGGAGACATCCGGAATATCCTCCTTCCTTCGCCATACCTCCTCCTGGTAAATTTGAACCACGAAACCTGCAGCACTACGGACAAGCTCTCAACCAGGAAAATGCCGCACAGGATGGGCAGAAGGATCTCCTTACGGATAAGCACTGCAAAAACGGCAATGATCCCGCCGATGGCCAGGCTGCCTGTATCCCCCATGAAGACTTGTGCAGGATAGGTGTTGTACCAGAGGAAACCGATACAGGCACCCACGAAAGCGCTGATGAATATGGTCAGTTCGCCTGTATGGGGCAGATACATTATATTAAGGTAGTCGGCGAAAACAATATTGCCTGATACCCAGGCAAGCACACCCAGGGTAGCTCCGATGATCGCCGAGACACCTGTGGCGAGTCCGTCCAGGCCGTCCGTGAGATTGGCCCCGTTGGATACCGCCGTAATAATGAGTATCACAAATGGGACAAAAACGATCCATGCATATTTCTCGTAACCCTCACCCAAAAAAGCCAACAGTCTTGAATAGTCGGCCTCATTGTTTTTCAGAAACGGAATGGTTGTTTTGGTGGATTTCACGGTTTCCTGAGAGAACTTCATGGTTGGATCGATATCCACAGGTTGACCGACGGTCTCCATCTGTACACGAAGGTCTTCCGGGTTGATCTTCTCGCGTATCACGACATGCTTGCTGAAGAACATCGTGAGACCGACGACCAGCCCCAGCACCACCTGTCCGTAAACCTTGAATCGGCCGGCAAGCCCCTTCTTGTTCTTCCTGAAAACCTTGATGTAGTCATCCAGGAAGCCGATCATGCCGAGCCAGATCGTAGTGAACAGCATCAGCAAGGTATATATATTGTCTAACCGGGCAAACAGCAATGTCGGGACCAGGATGGCCCCGAGAATGATCAGACCTCCCATGGTAGGTGTCCCCGTTTTTTGCTGCTGCCCGTGCAATCCGAGATCCCTGATGGTCTCCCCAACCTGCTTCCTGACCAGGATTCGGATGAGCCGCTTCCCGAACAGGAGGGAGATGACCAGGGAGGTGATCACGGCCATGGCCGCGCGGAATGAAATGTACTGAAACACTCCGGCACCCGGAAAATCCAGGGCAGTATCCAGATATCTGAACAGTGTATAAAACATGATCAGGTACTGTTTATCAGTGTAAGCAGGTATCGCTGCAACATCTCTTTATCATCAAAAGGGTATCTGTTCCCCTGTATCTCCTGGTATTTCTCATGTCCTTTTCCGGCCAGAAGGATGATGTCCCCCGGGCGGGCCATCATACAGGCATTCTTTATCGCCTCTTCACGCTGCGGTATGGTCAGGACTTTCCTTCTCTCCTCAAGGGGTATTCCTTTCCGGATTTCCTCAATAATGGCCATCGGATCTTCTGACCTGGGATTATCAGAGGTAAGGATCACCCGGTTGCTCCATCTGGTCGCGATCCTGCCCATCAACGGTCGCTTTCCATGATCGCGGTCGCCTCCGGCTCCAAAGACTGTAAACAGGGTTTCGTTGCCCGTCCGGATGTTGGAAATGGTCTTTAGTACATTCTCCAGCGCATCGGGAGAATGGGCATAATCGACGATGCCCAGGACATTATTCTGAGAACGAACATATTCGAACCTGCCTTCAATGGCTTCAACACTGCTTATGGCAGCAAGCACCCGCACAGGCTCCTCCCCCATGATGACGGCTGTTGCATAAGCCGCCAACAGGTTATAGGCATTGAAAGAGCCGATCAGCGGACACCAGACATCATTCCCTCCTATGTTCAGGTGCAATCCGTTCCAGTGGTTCTCAATGATCTTCGCCCTGAATTCAGACGGATGCTTCAGGCTGTAATTCCTGATCCCGGCCCGGCAATTCTGTATCATGATCCGCGCATTGCGGTCGTCGCTGTTCACCAGGGCAAAGGCATCCGCGGGAAGGTCATCAAAAAACCTTTGCTTTACCCTGATGTAATTGGAAAAGGATAAATGGTAATCCAGATGGTCTCTGGTTATATTGGTAAAAACACCTCCTGCAAAAGTGAGGCCTGCAATTCTCCGCTGGTCGACCGCATGTGAACTGACCTCCATGAAACAATGAGAGCAACCGCTGTCCACCATACGGGCCAGGAGTGCATTCAGCCCTACCGGATCAGGTGTGGTGTGCGTCGATGGAATGACCTCTGTGCCTGAGATGTTCCTGATGGTAGACACAAGACCTGCTTTATAGCCCAGCTTGCCGAATATCTGGTAGAGCAGCGAGACGGTGGAGGTTTTTCCGTTGGTACCGGTGACGCCAACAAGCTTCAGATAGTCTGACGGATGGTCATAGAATGCCGAAGCCACCATTCCCAAAGCCTGGTGGCTGGATTCCACGCGGATAAAGGTGACCTTGCCCGGCAATTCCTCAGGGAATTCCTCGCATATAACCGCACCCGCACCCGCCCTGATCGCATCAGGAATGAAACGATGTCCGTCGGTAAGAGTACCTGGCAACGCTGCAAACAACGAATCTGCTGACACCTGCCGGGAATCAATGATGATGTCCCTGACCTGCCGCTCCGGATCCCCTTTGATCTCAAGGTAAGGAATGCCTTTCAATATGTCCGCAAGGTTCTTCACTCCTTTAGACATTCAGCTTAAGTGTTACCCGTCCACCCTTATCGATGGGGCTGCCTGCCGGCACCGACTGCTCTCTGACATAACCTGTGCCCACAATTTTCACCGACAGACCCAACCTCTCCAGGATGTACATGGCATCCCGCGCTCCCATACCCAACACATTGGGCATAATGTGATCCCGAATGATCTTGGTGTCAAGGCGTAAAGCACTGTCGGCATGAACTGTGATCACCCATTCTGCCTGAGAACTGGCCGTGTCGAGCGGAATACCCAGATCCCTGCATATGAATTCGATGTCCTGCTGATATCCGGAGGCAAAGCGTGGAAGGGAAAAGACCTCCCCGCCCTGCTCCCGGGGCTGTATCTCAAGTTGGGTGGCATACACCTTTTCCGTGATCTCCTTGAAAACCGGAACCGCAACGGAGCTGGCATAATACCGGCCCGTGGAAGGCCGGCTGACCACCACAATGCATGAATATTCGGGGTGATCGGCAGGGAAATACCCGACAAATGAGGCATTGTAATTGGATTTATCGTATCCGGCCGCCCTGTTGGCGATCTGGGCCGTACCTGTCTTTCCAGCGATACGGCAGACCGACTTTTTCAGCCGGGTTGCGGTACCGTTCTGAACGACACCCTCGAGCATCTCCTGAACCAGCGACAGGGTCGATTCACTGCATATCGACCTGTTGATCACTACAGGAGAAAATTTCTCTACAGTCTTTCCCGCCTGCCGGATCTCGCTGGCAAACATGGGTCTGACCAAAGTGCCTCCGTTGGCAACTGCGTTATAGAATGTCAGCAACTGAAGGGGGGTGATCTTCAGCTCATACCCGATGGACATGAAGGGCAGCGATACGCCGGACCAGCTGGTATGGCGGGTGTCCTTGATAAAGGGTTTCCCTTCGCCGGGTATCTCAAGGCCCAGAGGCTCCCCGAGTGACATGGAGAACAGGCGGTCTATGAACTGCTGCGGTCTGGCGGCGTAGGACTGATGCACTATTGTGGATATACCGGCATTGGAAGAATGTTCGAACGCCTCCCTGACAGTGATCCTTCCGTCACGCAGGGGGTGGACGTCCGAAATTTCAATACCATGGTAAGTAACCACTCCCCTCCCGATATCTATGGTGTCACCGGGATCGACCAATCCATCCTCAAGGAGGCTGATCATGGATGCCAGCTTGAAGGTGGAGCCGGGCTCGATGCTTGCCCCGATGGCATAATTATATGACTCTTGATATGTACCATCCGCCGAATCCCGGTGCAGGTTGGCAATGGCTTTGATATGACCGGTCTTCACCTCCATCAGCACCACGCAGCCCCATGCCGCCCGGTGCTCTTCCAGGTGCTTCAGCAGGGCATCCTCAGCCACATCCTGTATACTCACATCCAGAGTGGTCACCACATCCTTTCCATTCTCGGGCTCTACCTCGTGTTCATCGAAAACCGGCCTCCATTCCCCGTTACTCACCCTCCTCCTGAGCTGCTTTCCGTTCAGCCCTGAAAGGAAAGCGCCGTATGCGCCCTCCAGACCCACCCTGATCTGTTCCGATGGTTTTTCATATCCGATGGTGCGTTCGGCCAGGAGACCGTAAGGTTTTTCCCTGCGTGTCCCCGGGACAACAATGAGCCCCCCGCGATACCTGCCCCGGTTGAAAATGGGGAACTGCCTGATCTCGTTCAGCTGAGGATAGGTTACATTTCTCCTCAACAGGTAATAGCGGTTACCCTTCTTCCTCTGCTCCACCAACTCGCTCTTAATCTTCCAGGCAGGCTTATCGCCGAAGAGGCGGGAGATTGATGTGGCAAGGGGCAATACCTCGCTGTTGAACACCTCATCCGGGATAAGGGGTGAAGCCACATCCATCCGGATGTCGAATACCGGAACCGATGTGGCCAGAAGACTGCCGTCAGAAGCATAGATGCTCCCCCTGACCGCCTCCACATCGAAATAGCGAAGGGTCTGCTCCTCCGAATCCTTCAAAAGCACCGGGCCCTCGATGAATTGGATGTGGATTAGCTTGAAAAGGATCGCAGCCGCAAAAAGCAGCATGCCTCCGTACATCAGATACACCCTCGTCAATATGTCCCTCCTGGTATCTCTCACCGATCTCCGTCAATGGTTATCCTGTATGAAAATCTTGGCCGGTGGTACCGTCGATTCCCTGACGCCCATTCCGGCCACTTTCCGTGCAATCGAAGATTGCCTGCTGCCCTGCATCAGGGCAGACCTGTTCGAGATGTATTCGTATCTCATCTCCTTGAGATCATGCTGTATTCGGTCAATATTGCGTATGGTCTTTTCGGCATAATATGAATTGGCGATATAGATCAGGCCAAGAAAAGTCAGGAACAACAAAAAGGAGAGATGTTTCCCTGCAGCCACGGCCGTCAGGAAATAACCGCCCAGTATATCCCTGATCACGCCCGGTGCCCGGCTTTCCGGGGCCGTAGTCTTCACAGGTTCAGGGACAGGCTCCCTTTTCTCATTGGCCCTTCTCATTTCCTTTCTGCTATTCTGAGTTTCGCACTGCGTGCACGTTTGTTCCTCCTGACTTCATGAATTCCCGGGATGACCGGCTTCTTATTTACCGGGATGAAGTCCACGATCGGATGGCCGTAAAAATCCTTCCGGATGTCCCCGTCGAAATTTCCCGACCTGATGAAGTTTTTCACCAGCCTGTCCTCAACAGAGTGATAGCTGATGACCACGAGCCGTCCTCCGCTGCGTATCAGGCCCGGCGTCTGGCTGAGCAATTCCTTCAGTGACTCCAACTCGGCATTGACCTCAATCCTGAGTGCCTGAAAAACGCGGGCCCAAAACCTGGCTTCAGCTCCCCGGGGCGCCATCTTCTCCAGCAACATCTTCAGGTCGAAGGTGGTCGTTATTTTCTGCCTTGTCCGCTCGTGAACGATCATCCCTGCCAATCTGTCCGCGTTCCTGAAATCTCCGTATTGCTGAAATATCTCCCTCAGTCTCTGCTCAGGGTATTCATTCACCACCAATCTGGCCGTAAGCGGTTGTTCCCTGTTCATCCGCAGGTCGAGCGGGGCATCAAACCGCGGGGAAAAACCGCGTTCGGGGGTATCCAGCTGGTGCGATGAGATTCCCAGATCAGCGAGGATCCCGTCCACAGGAAGGGTTTTGTATAACTTCAGGAAGTTCCTGCAGTACCGGTAATCCTGATGGATCAGAATCAGCCTCGGGTCATCCAGCCGCTGTGCCATGGCATCCCCATCCCGGTCAAATGCTATCAAAGAACCCTCTCCCAGTCGTTCCAGTATTTCCCTTGCATGCCCTCCTCCCCCGTATGTGACATCCACATAAACTCCGCCTGTCATAATATTCAGCCCATCCAGCACCTCCTTGACCATCACGGGCTCATGATACATCACTCATCCCCCGAATTGATCCCACCCATTACATCTTCAGCCAGCGCGGCAAAATCTACCTCCTTGTCGCCCACCACACTTTCGTATTTTTCCTTGTTCCAGATCTCGATCTTGTTGATCTGCGATGTGAGGACGATATCCCTTTCAATACCTGCAAAAGCCATCAGGTCTCTGGGGATGAGTATCCTGCCGCTGCCATCCAGTTCTAAGGGTTTCACACCGGCCATGAATTTGCGGATGAACTCCACGTTCTTCCGTACAAACCGGTTGAGCCTGTTTACCACAGAAACTTCCTTCTCCCATTCCCTGAGCGGGTAAAGCTCCAGGCATTCCCGGAAGATGCTCCGCTTGATGACAAATCCTTCATGCAGCACCTCCGCAAGCTCCTTCTTGAGTCCTCCGGGCACCAGTACCCTCCCCTTTTCATCAACCCTGCATTCATATGTGTAAGTCAGGACAGTCATGGCTTTATTTTCGAGTGTAAATATAGGTTAAAAATTACCACTTTCTACCACCTGTTAACAACTTTTCCCATTTTTCCCCACTTTTTTATCTTAAACTCCTTTTTTGAATAAAGGTTTTATCCCTGACAATCTGCAACTTAATAAGACCCGGCAGTTTCTCCTGAGGAATGACGTTTTATTCACATGATCGTTTGTTCCGTGTGTCTCATCCGGAGCCACCCGGAAGCAGAGGAGGATTCAGGGGATGGGGCATTTTGGATGGCCAGGGGTGACCGAAAATGGCTTGGCTGAACGGATCGGCGCCAGGGCTGACCCGGGATCATGAGAGACAGAAAGCGATCTGACGGAAACATCCCAGTCGTCACCGTATGAGAGGAGATGGAATAATCTTTAAATTTGTTCGGAAGATTCCTGTGCAGATATGGATGAATTGCAGATCACGGAGAGAACCATCAACATCGAGCAGGTGTTTCGCGCTAAGAATCCGCGACTGGCATCGATGATTCCCGGGCTGGTGTTCAGATATCTGCGACGGATCATCCATGAAAGGGAAATCAATGATTTCCTCTACCGGGACCGGGAAAAGAAAGGTCTTGACTTTGTCAGGTCGGCATTGGAAACATTTGGTGTCCGGGTTGAAACTACAGGCCGCCCTGTGATTTCTGAAACAGGCAGGTATATTATTGCATCCAACCATCCACTGGGCGGGCTGGATGGGATGGCGCTCATGCAGGTGGTTGGTGAAATGAGAAAAGACGTTATTTTTCCGGTGAACGATATACTCATGTTCCTGCCCAATCTGAAGGAGCTTTTCATACCCATCAACAAGCACGGCAGCAACACCGAAAATCTGCAAATCATTCACAACACCTTCCGTTCGGATGCCGTGATACTCTATTTTCCTGCCGGACTGGTTTCCAGAAAGCAGAGAGGTGTCATCCGTGATCTGGAATGGAAAAAGACATTTATCACCAAGGCACGGCAATACCGGAGAGATGTAATTCCGGTTTTCATCCAGGGCAGGAACTCCAATTTTTTTTACCGTCTTGCCAATATCAGGAAGAGGCTCCGGATTAAAAGCAATATTGAAATGCTCTACCTCCCCGATGAGATGTTTGCGCAGAAGGGCAAAACCGTTCGTATGATCTTCGGAGAGGTCATTCCTTATCAGGTTTTTGACAGAAGGCATTCCGACCATGTCTGGGCCGGGATGTTAAAGGATCACATATATCGTATGGGTGAAGGCGGACCACTCGGTTTCATCCCTGGTACTGAAACAACTCACAGTTAGACTCACATATGGAAACAATCATTCCACCCGTTGACCGCACCTTGCTGGAGCGGGAGCTCACCGATGACAAATTTGTCAGGGAAACGAATAACGGCAGGAACAAGATCTTCATTTTTTCCCACATTGATTCTCCAAACCTTCTCAGGGAAGTGGGCAGGCTCAGGGAGATCACATTCCGCGATGCCGGTGGGGGAACCGGAAAGGCCATGGATATTGATGAATATGACACCTGTCCGAAGTGCTTTAAACAATTGATTGTCTGGAATCCCGAAGACAAGGAAATCGTTGGAGGGTACCGTTTCATCCATGGCAGGGATGTGGAAGTCGGAAAGGACGGGAAGGTCAAGTGTGCCACAGCGAAATTGTTCGACTTTTCCAAAAGGTTCATCAGGGATTACTGGCCATATACCATTGAGCTGGGGCGGTCTTTTGTCCAGCCCATGTACCAGCCAACCGTCAATATCCGCAAAGGGATGTATTCACTCGATAACATCTGGGACGGGCTGGGAGCAATAGTAATTGACAATCCGGATGTACGGCATTTCTTCGGAAAAATCACGATGTATCCTCATTTTGATTCCTTTGCACGCGACCTGATCCTGTTTTTCATGCACAAGTATTATCCCGATAATGATAATCTGGTCAGGCCCTATCATCCCGTCCCGATCAATACCGACCAGAAGATCCTGGAGAGCATCTTCAGCGGGGCAAATCGTGATGAGGATTACAAGATCCTTGTCCAGAAGGTACGCAGCCTGAATGAAGGCATTCCCCCACTGGTCAACGCCTACATGAACCTGTCAAGCACCATGAAAACCTTCGGTACAGCGCTCAATCCGGAATTTGGGAATGTGGAGGAGACAGCGATCGTCGTTACCATCGC
>JAFGHD010000004.1 GCA_016939365.1 Bacteroidales bacterium
CTGATTTTCAGCTGTTTATCATATAGTTCTTTGACATCTTTGTAATTTTGATTTGTAAGAAGCTCATTTATAGGCGTTTTGTCGAGTAGAGATAAACGAATGAAGCAGAACCCTCCAGAGATTCTATCAGTTGCTAGGAATGAAAAAAAATAACTGTGGCTTGAGAATTTTACAGAATAAAAGTTGCATTACTTATCATGCAGCCACCCTGGATGCTGAGATGGCCCTTGATAACTTCGAAAAGAAATGGAACGATAAGTATGCCTATGCGGTGAAATCCTGGCGGAAGAACTGAAATGAACTAACCCGGTTCTTCGAATATTCCCTGGAGATCCGTAAAATCGTTTATACAACCAATATTATCGAGAGTCTGAACCGGGGGATCAGAAAATATACCAAAAGAAATCTGTATTCCCTCATGACCAGGCGGCCCTGGAATCAGTGTTTATGGCCATCTACAATATCGAGAAAAAGTGGATCCTGCCCATCCGGGACTGGGGCATGATCCTACAGCAATTTTTGATTATTTTTGAAGAAGATACAGAATTTAAACCAAGGTGTTTACACAAAGTTTTCTAAGGACCCGGTATTTCAGGCTTAACTAAATAAAATAAATCATGTCTAAAACTAACATTTTATGGTACTTCCTTCTGATACTCTTTTTCTGGGGATGTCTATCAAAATCGGAATCTTCATCTCCCGATCAATTGAGTTTGCAAGGAAAAGAACTCAAGGTTAAGGAGTTTATTAACCCCGCTTATTTGGAAGTTTATAATTCCTGGCTCCTAGTGACTAAACATTATACGGATAAAAAGGCGTTATGTATCATTGATTTGGCTGATCTTTCTGTGCTTTCCAATGCAATAAAGAAAGGCAGAGGACCTGGAGAAATGGCGAACCCAGCTAATATGGTTGTCGATGAAGGACATGGAATCTTGTGGTTTTCCGATTTTGGAAAGAACGAAATAATAAGGTTTCCCCTAGACAGTTTGGCTGCTAATCCAAACTACAAACCTATCAAATCATTTCCATTGAATCCTGCTTGGATACCAACGATGAATATGTTCTATTATCCTTCAGGGTGTATAGGATTCACCAGTGTAATGATACAGAAAAACCTGATCTCCTTTATGAACCTTCAAGGGCAATTGGTTGATAGTATGGCTGTTCCAAATAAGATTTATCCGGATCTATGGAAGGATGGGGGTATTTCAGATAATCCACTAATATGTAGATATATCCCTGATTATGACCGGATTATCCTTGCCAGTCGGTATGAGAATAAACTCTCAGTTATTGATATGGAGGGCAATGCAATCTTTCAGAAAGAGGATTTCCCAACAAAAATAAGCAGCGAGCAATCTTTGGGAAGTTATAGGACCTTCTATAGCACTGAAGCTGATGAAGTGTTCATCTTTTTATTGTATTCCGGTAGAATGATGCAGGAATACGATTCTGATCTGGGAAGCTCGGTCATACATTATCCAAACAGGCTCCTGGTGATTGATTGGAAGGGTCAGGAAAGGTATGACATCAGCCTGGATCATCCTCTAGTAACAATGAGACTGGACAGACTTGGAAGACGCCTGATTGGCCTTACTGAAGATTTTGACAACAATCTAGTTTCTTATGATTTGTCTGGTCTGTACAAGGATTAGATCATGTAGTTCTTTCATAAGAATCCTGTATCTCGTAAATTAAACAAATATATTCCCAATAAGGTGACTAATCTGCAGAATGTGCATTCAGGGAAAAGCATGGTGGAATTCGATGCGGAATCGGGGAATGCTGAAATTCACAATCCCAACAGGATTTTGGTCATCGACTGGAAAGGTAACTTCCGCTATGACATCACTCTGGACCATGGCATCATCTCTGCAGACCTGGACAAGACCAAAAAGCATCTAATTTGTGATACTAAGGCCTTCGACAATTACCTGATCTCTTACGATTTGTCCGGGCTCTACAAAAATTAGGTTTTGTAATTCTGCCTGTGCTGGCATTTTATTTTGAGCACTAACAGAACTTCCTTACATTTATATTAGAAGAAAACCATAGCTAAACCAATCTGTATGATTATGCGCCCCGAACAGTTACTTCTGAGTATCGCTCTGACCTTCCTTATATCATGTACAAATTCCGAAAAAGGGAACGAAGCAACCCAGGTTCAGCAAGAGCTTTCCACCGAAATCACCGAAGTCACCACAGAGGTCATAAACAGATCCGATTTTAAACGTGAGATCCTGAGTCAGGGTACCCTCAATGCAGTCGCCAGGGTCGAGATCAGGTGCAGGCTGGAGGAGCCGATTGTTGAACTTAATATTTCCAACGGGCAGACTGTACAGAAGAATGAGGTGCTGGTGAAGATCGAGGACAGCGAGATTCAACGCACAATCCAGATGCTGGAGTTATCGATGGAAAAGATCAAAAGAGAACGAGAGAAGTTGCTTATCGCTAAACTGGGTTATGGTTTTTCTACCGGCGATTATTCAAGGATTCCCCCCGATGTACTTGAGATGGTCAATATGGATGTGGGTTACCAGGAAAAATTGGTGGAGATCGAAGAAGCTGAAGCCGAGGTCCGGAAATATACCATTCGTGCTCCTATTAGCGGCCGGATTGCTGATCTGAATGCAAAGGTGTTGAATCCGCCCACGGACGAAGTTTTGTTTACGATCATTGACGACCACATGATGGAGGCGGACTTCCCAGTCCTTGAGACCCATTTCAGAGAGCTCCGGTTGGGCGACCGGGTAAGGATTACCCCGCTGGCCACCGGCGAGGATTATACCGGAAAAATCAGCGAGATCAATCCCCGGGTATCTTCAGGAGGGATGATCCAGGTAAAAGCGACCGTGACGAATCCATCCCGAAAACTGATCGATGGGATGAAGTGCAGGATCGCGGTGGAGAAAATCATTCCCAACCAGCTGGTAGTGCCCAAATCGGCCATGGTGATGCGCGATAACCGGAAAGTAATGTTCTATTACGAAGACGGGCTGGCTTACTGGCAGTACATTGCCACTCCATTTGAAAATAGCAGCAGTTACGCGGTAACCATGGAGGATGGCCAAGAGCTGCCAGAAGGAAAAGAGGTGATCATCTCAGGCAATATGAACCTGGCGCATGAAAGCAAAGTGGAGAAAAAAGGGGAGTAGACTCTTATGGTAGAATTCCTCATCAAACGACCGGTTTCTGTCACCATGAGTGTGCTTGCACTGGTCATTCTCGGGGCCGTAGTATCGGTCAGGCTGCCTGTGTCAATGATGCCGCCGGTTGACATTCCGGAGATTCTGATTAAGGTCGAATACCCCAATTACACAGCTGTGGAAATGGAAAAGGACATTTCGCGGCAACTAGTTCTTCAGCTTCAGACTGTAAACCAGCTTGAATCTGTGGAAGCCAACTCCAGGGACGGAGCCAGTCAGATTCGTTTACGGTTTTCCCAGGGTGCGGATGTGGATTATGCATTGATCGATGTCTATCAGAAAATCGACAATGCGACCTCTTACTTTCCAAAGGACATGGAATACCCCAGTGTGATCAAGGCCAGGCCCACCGATCTTCCGGTATTCTATATCAATATCTATGCTGAAGATGCGGATCTTATACCTAAAAAGAGTGGTCAGCAATTTCTGGAAACCAGTACGCTGGTTCGGACGGTGATCCGGGAGAAGATCGCCCAGCTCGATGCCGTGGCCATGATCGATATGACGGGTTACTCCATGCCCCGGATTGTTATCAGACCTCAAATGGACAAACTGGCGTCTCTGGGCATCCCTGTTGAAGCCATAAAGACCCTCCTGGAAGAGAACAACAATGCACGGGGAACCATCAAAGTCAGGCGGGGATTTTATGAATACGATATGAGTTTTGCAGGTACCCTTGAGAACCTGAGAGATATTGAGGGCTTGGTACTCTTTTATAACGATCACGCTTTTCAACTCATGGAACTGGCTGATATCTCACTGGAGCCCCGGCCCCGGAACGGGATCAGTCTGTTTAATCAAATGGAATGCATATCCATGGGGATCATTAAACGAGACGATGCAAAGATGGAGGACCTCAGGATGCAGGTTGAAAACCGGATCGCTGAACTGGAGGTGGAGTTTCCGGGACTGGCATTTGAAATCACCCAGGATCAGACTTCCCTGCTCAGGTTCTCAATCAACAACCTGAAACAGAGCCTTTACCTGGGCATCGTGCTGGCTCTGATGATCATGTTCCTGTTTGTGAAGGACAGCCGGACTCCCTGGCTGATGGTGATCTCACTTCCGGTCTCACTTGTTATTTCGGTATTCTTTTTCTACCTCTCCCACCTCTCCATCAATATCATCTCCCTTTCAGGGTTGTTGCTGGGAGTGGGGATGATGATCGACAACTCCATCATTGTACTGGACAATATCAGCCAGCGCCAGGAGCGGGGGGAATCGCTGATGGCTGCATGTGTGAACGGTACAAATGAAATAATCACCCCGCTGCTTAGTTCTATCCTGACCACCTGCGCCATATTTGTCCCCCTGATCTTCATCAGCGGGGTGGCGGGGACCCTCTTCTTTGACCAGGCCGTAGCAGTCACCATCGGATTGTTTGTCTCCTACTTCGTTTCCATCATGGTGCTGCCGGTGTACTACAAACTGTTTCACAGTCGCCAGTCCAGAGGGAATTTCTTAGAGAAAATCGCCATTTTCAGTACGATCGAACGGTATTATGAACGTTGGCTAACCTGGTTTCTGCGCCGGCAGTATGCGCTATGGGTTATCTGCATTGCCTTTCTGCTGGCAGGGGTTTTTGTCTGGAAACAGATTGACCGCTCGTTTCTCCCCGCCATGAGGCATTCAGAGGTCATTGTGCGGATCGACTGGGCAGTACCCATCCCGGTGGATGAAAACAGAAAACGAGTGGAGGGACTACTAAGTACTTTGCAACCATTGCTGCTTAATTCCACCTCACTGGCAGGTGCTGATATGTATTTGCTCAGCCGGGATGACCCTCGCGATGCTTCCCAGGCAAAAATCAGTTTTACCTGCAAAAGTGAGAAAGAACTTGAGGCACTGAGGGAAAAAGCCGGTTCCTATCTTGCAGCGTATTATCCCTCTGCACATTACACCTTCTCGCCACCCAGTAATATACTTGAAGAGGTGTTCGGGGAGCAGGAGGCCCCACTCACTGCCCGGGTCAGGTTAAATGCCTACAACAACGAAGAGGAATCGCTGGATAAGATAAACCTCATCCGACAGCAGCTGGCAAAGCAGTTTTCTCACCAGGTGTTTGCTGCCCCGGCAGTGAAAAAGAGGTATCTGATCTCCCTGAAAGAGGATCTGATCCAGGCCTATGGTATGGATAAAAAATCGGTTAAAGAGGCTATCCAGGTGGCACTGCAAAGCCACACAGCATTTAGCCTTACCAGTTTCAGCGTCACCTATCCTGTTATTGTTGGGGACGATCAGGCTGATTTCATGGAGGCTTTACAAACCACTCTCATAAACCGCGTTACTGAGGCTGAAGGCCAGAAGACCAGTACTTGGTTTCCCTTAACTGATTTCATTTCGGTAAGCGAAGGAACGACCATGAAGGAGGTGCTGTCCGATCAGAATGGCCGGTATTATCCCTTCCATTTTGAGGTACAGGCCAAGGAGAAGAATGAATTTGAACGCCTGATCATGAACAGTGTTGGCAGTGTTTCCGGTGCCCGTGTGGATTTCAGCGGTAGTATCGACCAGACTGAGCAGCAGAACCTGGAGATCCTGATCATCATAGGCATTTCCATCATCCTGCTCTATTTCATTCTTGCAGCCCAGTTCAATTCTGTTTTCCAACCCTTTATTGTACTTCTTGAACTGCCCATCGATATTGGTGCGGCTCTGATTTTTCTCTATATTTTCGGACAAACCATCAATGTGATGGCGCTTATTGGCATCGTGGTTATGTGCGGAATTGTCATCAACGATTCCATCATAAAGATTGATACCGTTAACCGTTTAAGAAAGGATGGATACAGTGTGATACATGCTGTTTTGGTCGCAGGAGTAAGAAGGCTGAAGCCGATTATAATGACAAGTTTAACAACGATCCTGTCTTTGATGCCTTTTATGATATTCTCCGGACTGGGAAATGAGATACAGCATCCGCTGGCGATTGCCCTGATGGGCGGATTGGGTGTGGGGACCTTTGTCAGCCTGTTCTTTATCCCCCTGGCCTATTATTATGTAAACCGCAGAAAAACATGAAAAGATTAATGGGGATATTCGCCATAGGATTGGTTGCTTGCAGCATTGGATTTTCGCAGAAGGCCTTAACACTGGAGATGGTTCTGCAGATGGCCCAGGAAAAATCGATCCAGTCGCTTCTGAATAAAAACGAATTTTTAGAGGCCTATTGGAATTACAAAATGTACAGAGCGGAACAACTGCCTAATCTTTTTCTGGATATGATGCCTATTTCCTACGATAAATCTTTCATGCAGATCTACAATGTGGTCGATGATAAAGACGAGTTCCGAGAAATGTACAAGGTTGGATCTTCTGCCGGACTTTACCTGCGAAAAAATATTGGATTTACAGGAGGAACGGTTTCGCTCTCATCAAGCTTGTATCGGGTTCAAAACCTGTTTATCGAAAACGATATCAGCTACTCCTCAATTCCGTTTATGATCAGCTATCATCAACCTCTGTTTGCTCATAATGAATACAAATGGAACAAGATCATCGAACCCAAAAAATACAGACAGGCAAAAAGTGAACTGCTTCAGGATTTACAGGAACTGAATATGGAAGCGGTTCATGTTTTTTTTGCGGTTATCACCGCGCAAAACAATGTATCCATGGCTGAAGCTGAAGTGGCAGCTACAGATACTCTGTTGAGAATTGGACATACAAGACAGGAGATTGTTGACATTGATCGAGTGGATTTGCTCAATCTGGAATTGAACCACAGTAATGCCGAGGTAAAGCTGTTACAGTATAGAGAGGAACTACGCAAAACGAAAGACCAGTTCCGGCTCTTCACCGGACTGGCAAACAATGAGGATTTCACCTTGCTTATACCAGGAAATCCACCTTCCGTGGAATTATCACCTGATGATGCCCTTTCGCTGGCTCATATGTACAATCCGGACATTTTTGGCCTTGAGATTGACCGGATAGAAGCACAAAAAAACAGCGATGAGGCGGTGAAGGCTTATCGCTTCAATATGAATATGGAACTTAGTTATGGTTTGAATCAGAGTGGTAACGATATTCCCCAGGCATATACAAATCCTTTGGATAGGCAATTGGCCATTGTTACCATGCAGGTGCCTATTCTGGACTGGGGACGTCGAAAACGAGCAGTATCTCTTGCCCAAAGCCGCGAAGAAATTGTAAACGCACAATCCAATCTTGAACTACAGAATATCGAGCAGGAGATCATGAGCCTGGCATACCAGTATGCCCTCAAAGATCTGGAGATAGAAAATACTGCAATTGCAGATTCCATCGCCAATATCTCCTATGAGCTGACCCAAATCCGTTTCAGAAACGGAGAAGCCGGTATCATCGATCTGGACAACTCCCAGGCTAAAAAAGATGCCGCAAGGCAACAATTCCTTAGTACCCAGGAAAAATTCTGGACCCTCTTCTACCATCTCCAGTCCTCCACTCTATTCGATCTGAAAATCAAGAAAGAACTGGATGTGGACGTGGAGCGTTTTGTGGAGTGATTTTAATACTAACACGTACTTCATAAGCAGAATTCACATTCCAATGGCAATTGAACATTTTCCTATATATATCCCTCAAAAATGGAAAACACTTGTTCCTCATGAGGGATATGTTCTCCTTTGATCGATCTGCGCTCAAGCAGGTCAATATGCTTTTACAAAATTTCCATATACCGGCTCAGATTAAGCAGGATCAACGCATCCATCTCATCCAGTATGGGATATTTTGAGTTCTTCAGTTTATCCTGTAATGCCCTGGCTTTTGTCAAATAATACCTTACCGCGTGCTTGATCCGCTGTTCTTTATTTCTGCCTCATGAGGAACAGGCTTTGCCTAAGGCCCTCATCGAGTTTATCATCTGGCAGTATCAATCATGCTTTTTTCTCCACCCGGCAATCCAGGGATACTTCTTCTGGAACTTAACCACCATGTCAAGGCATTTGCGGCCACTGTCCCATAACAGGTTGTAATCCGTGAGAAAATACACATCGCTCTTAATGGCGTTATTACAGCATTTGGATAACGCTATTGAAAGAGATGTCAGACCAGCTAAGGTCAAACTGAAAGTATTCAATTGCTAAACACGACCGGATTGTTTTCTCCGAATTATGCAATACCTTTAACGGATATAATTTCATTACAGGGTAGCATACCCTGGTAGACAGTTTTTTTATCTTTACACCGGGAAGAATTAATCAGCACCATTCACTTGCATGAACAATCTCAACGAAGATATTCTCATCAGGGGTATCAGGAACCGGGATGATACAGCATTCAAATACCTTCAGGTTAAATTCCAGGACGGGATCCGGCTCATGGTCATGGAGTCAGGGGGATCGAAGGAAGATGCCAGGGATATTTTCCATGAAGGGATCATCGCACTGATACGGCTGGTGGAACGGGATGATTTCAAGCTTACCTGCAGGCTGGGTACCCTGGTCTATGCCCTTTGCAACAAAAAGTGGAAACAGCAGCTGGAGAAAAAGACTGCCGCAAGGAACTATCATCTGCGCCGGGAAGAACCCGAACCTCCCCCTGATTTTACAGAGGATACGGATGAAGAATTGTACAGGAATATTTTCTGGGAGAGTTTCAGGACGCTGGATGAATCCTGCAAGAAGATCCTGGAAGGGTACCTGAAGGAAATCCCACCCGGGGAGATTGCCCGGATGCTCGGATATTCTTATAATTATGTAAGAAAGAGGAAAAGTCTGTGTCACAGTTACCTGATGGGTTTGATCGAAAACCATCCGGATTTTATTAAAATTAAGGAAACCGAGGCCATTCTGGCTGAAGGAACATCCAATCTGTTTTCATGAAAAGCAACGCAAACAGACACAAACGGCTGGCAGATTATATTTATAATGATCTGGGGCCTGAGGAAAGTGAGGCGATAAAAAGGGAAATGTCCGAAAATCCTGACCTTGCGGAATCGTATCGTATGAGCAACAAGGTGAAGAAATACCTGAAGGCCAAAATTGAACTGGAGGAGATGCGGTCAGATCCTTCCCTGGCGGAGGCAGAACGGTTGGCCGAAATTGCTCACGGGAATGATCCACGTGCGGGGACCGCTTCTGCGCCGACCGGAGGCGGCCTGGAGCTATCGGGTCCCAGGAAGTATCTCCCTGCCGCTGTTGCCGCAGCAGCTGCCATCATCCTGGTCATTATCGGTCTGTCACCTTCATTTACAAGTGCAGACAGGTTGTTCCAAACCTATTATGAGCCGCTGGACGCTTCCGGTTATACCCGGCGCGGTGATATGACCGACCTCTATCTGAACATGGCGGAAGGCATCAAACTTTACAATCAGGGCGCATATGATAAATCGAATCGCATCTTCTCACACCTCTATTCCATTCATGCACCCCTGGCTGAAGTCCGGTTGTTCAGCGGACTCACTTACATGGGACTGGGGGAGTATGACACCGCAGTGCACTTTCTTGAAGAACTCCTGGAGAATAATGTCCGTTATATTCCGGAGGCAACCTGGTACCTGAGTCTCTGTTGCCTGAAAACAGGTGCGCTTGAAAAAGCCGGGGATCTGCTTGCAGGGCTGGATGAATATGAGGGGCTGTACAGTGAGCAGGCTCAGGATCTGCGGAGGAAGCTCCGGCGGATAAAGAAATAGCATGCCAGGGAAAAAAGAAGAATTCCCCCGAATATCATTATATGCTTCCAGTTCCAGACAAGGGAGGATGGATTGCCGGTAACCTGGTAAGCAGCCCAGTAGTATGGATGGGCATAGGTCGGGGGCGTGCTGGCCAGGAAAGTTTTCTTAGCCCTGGAGAGGGATTTGCTTTTTGAGTGGCCCCGTTTCAGTTCCCGGTAGAATTCCACCATCAAACGGGGTCCCATTGCATCATCCACAGGCCAGAGTGTATGCACCACCGATTCTGCCCCTGCCAGGAGAAAGCTCCTGGAAAGGCTCATGATCCCTTCCCCCCTCTCTAACCGGCCGCCCCCCGATTCGCAGCTGCTCAGGACAACCATGGGAGAGGTGAGGGCCAGGGCATTGATCTCATAATCATGCAACCGGTTGTCCTGGATGGAATCCTCTTCATCCTTCAGCAGGAAAGCAGCGGACCCCCCTGCAGGGTCAGCGGTCAGGGTATGCATGGCCAGGTGCAGCACCGCCTCTTCCTCAAGGATCCGTCTCGCATCTGTTTTACCCGTATTTCCATGGATTCTTCTGCCCGCTGTGATTTTCAATACCTCTTCCACCTCTTCCGAAGCTCCCATCAGGTTCCTCAAAGCGCCCTTTCCCGAACCGGGGTAATCGGGTACCCAGGTGATGAGCGGAGGAAGGCGCATCCCGGGATTGCTTTCGCTGTCAATTAATTGTGTGTTGTAGAGATATGATATATCGTAGCTGTGGATCAGGCAGGGCCAGGCAGTGAAATTAAGACTGGTTTCCGGTTCATACCGGTTTATCAATGCATCGAAAGGCAGGTAGGCCAGTTCTTCATGGGGCACAATGATCACACTTTTCCCTTTGAAGACGGATTCAACCGGCTGTATCAATTGTTGGTAGAGGTTAAAAAGAGCCCTCTTCAGGCTGTCAGTACTCCGGATCGATACCCCGTACGGATCAAAACCGTGAAGACTCTTCAGCACAACATCCAGGTCCCTGTAAAAGCTGCTGTCAATGGTGCTCTGATGAA
>JAFGHD010000162.1 GCA_016939365.1 Bacteroidales bacterium
AAATACGAATTCCGGCTGGGATCGATCTGCATCCATTTGCGCCAGTAGTTTGACCAGACATCCAGGGTCCCATGGCCGACAGAGGTTATTTTCCTGGCCGTAAAACCCAGGGAACAATACATCTGCATCAGGGTAAAGGACATGAAAGTACAGTAGAAAGGCTGGCCATTCAATCCATGATGGAGGACATGCAAAGCCTGTGGCATAATGGGAGGGGGTGAACCAAAGGGCACATGCTTAACAAGCCATTCATTGAGCAGCAGTATCTGCTCGAAATCGTTTTTCCCCGGTGCGATGATCTCGTGCAGGCTGTACTGGTTCCTCAGGCGCTGCAGCTCAGGATGATTGTATTTTTCATAGAAAAAGGGATGATCCGACCTGATTACTGGCTGGTTGTCCATACCCAGGCAGGTGATATGCGTACCATCCTTCAGGCTGAGCTGCCCACCCACCTGAAGATTCTCAATTTCTTCCGGTATCTGCTTCATTTCAGGACCGCAAAGGGCATTGTTCACAGCCAGCCTGTTTTCCTTCATTGCGCTGTGGATAGCCGGCAATGATGATTTTAACTCCCCTGCTTGTTGATCCGTGAGTGTTCCTGAAAACAACAGGTGCCCGAAATTCTCCGCATCCGATGTTTTGAGATCCATGGGGGTGGAATGGCAGGTCTCCTTGCCGGATGCCTCCGTAAAGGAGATGTTGAAACCCCAGAATTCGCCCGCCGGCTGCCGGTTGAAAATGGCATGAACCGGGATCCGGACCTCCGCGGAAAACCTTCCATTTTCCTGTTTTATAGCGGCTGTCCACGGGGTGGTCCAGGATTCATCATCCACCTTCAGGTCCTGTCTGCGCCCCGCCGGATCAATGATAAACTTATAATAGACACCGTGCCGGTGCTCAGGATCCAGTGTGATGGTAACATTGGGGATACGCCGGAGATCAAATTCATCACTCAGGTAACATCTTTCCGGTTCAGCCTCACGCGCGATGGCGGGCAGATCGAATCCGAAAACCAGGTTTTCCCCATCAAAGAATGCAAGTACCCGGGCATCCAATGCCAGGGGCAGGGGTTTCTCTGTATGATAGAACTGCCTGATGGGGCAGGCACCCGACCAGCATGGCTCTTCGAGCCGCCCATCTGTATCAATCACAGCGATCATGGTGGGCACTTCATATATGATGCTGTCGGCCGGATTCTCTGTCCGGTTCCAGCCCGTCGTGATACCAGCCGCAAAGATGAACAGGACCAGGATCATTCTGCTGCTTTTCATGGTCTATCTGGAATTACTGATTAATGCCTGTGCCAGGATGGATACCGAATCAAATACAATGCGTTCTTCAATCCTGGTTTCATGAATGGCAAGGGGGATTTCAGAACAGCCCAGGACAATGGCCTCTGATCCTTGCCGCACAAGAGATACAGCCGCCTCCAGCAGGTCATGCCTGGACCTTTCGGTAACCGGGTCAGAGAATGCTTTAATGCCATAGCCCTGATCGTATATGGCGGGATGGACCAGGTCTTTCTGTATGCGTTCTTCCGGATAAAGGGCTTCGATATGATAGGCGGAAAGAACTTCGGTATAGATTCCTGACCGGTATGTCCCGCTGGTGCCAAGTATCCCGGCTTTCCTGATGGCCGGATGCCTGGCTGAGATATACCTGCCCACCTCTTCTATTAAATGGAGCAGCTTAATATCTCCCGGGATCCGTTGCAGTATTTCATTGAAAATCACGGGGGCATGAGCCGTATTACAGGGTATGCCTATGACCTTTGCTCCGGCGGTAGCAAGCACCCGGATGATCCCGGCGATGGCGATCCCGGGATTTTCCTTTTCCTCTCCCTGCAGGAACAGCGTGCGGTCCGGCACCCTGTCAGGCATGGATACCAGGGCCACGGGCGGATGGTCCCGGTCGGTCCGGGCATCAGCATACCGATATATCTTCCGGTACAGGTCAATACCGGCAAATGTCCCAACACCCCCGACGATACCGATCATCTTGCCCATTGATCAGCGCTTAACGGCTTTCCCATAGACCTCTATCCAGTCCACCCGGGAGCAGGCCGGACTGCTTCCTCCGGCCATCAGGTCCGTAAAACCGATTTCATCGACTCTTGTGAGATCCGGATGATCGACCCGTTGTCTTTCCGTTATGGTTTCAATATCCAGGCTGTACCATCTGATATCCCCGATGTTGAATTCCCTGATCAGCCAGTCAACTGATCGGCCATCACACTGATCACTGACCAGCCATGTGCCGTCTGCCAGTTTCAGCAGTATGTGCAGGCAACGGTATCCGCTTTGCTTTGTCCGCCATTTGATCTTGGCATACTCGCTGAGATCGACGAAGGATCCGGGATTTTTCAATGTCAGTGCCCAGTTTCCCTTGCATAGTCCGGACCATACATAAAAGGGATCGTCGCTGGGATGATCATGGTTGCTTTTTCTCATGCTGTCAATGGCTGCACCATACAGGGTGAGGATGAGGTCGGGATTGGCCACATGCCCCTGGTTAACAGGTGTCTCCGGCGGGATCTCCCGCCAGTCTTCGCGGAAGAACAGGGAGGGGCGGTACTGGGCCTGGCATGTGACTGACAGAAACAAAGGCATCGTACAGATGACAAAGTAAAGCAGGTTTTTCCTGGCATTCGTTACAGACATAATCGAATTCATTTTTGTTTAAGAACATGAATATAGGACAAATATTGACATTATGCTTAATTGAGGTTACGCGGTCCGTAATGAGGCAGCTCCTGCCCGGCTTCGTAAGCGCCGCAATCCGGTGCAGAGCCTTTGAATCCATCATTGATATTCGGGATAAAAACAGCCGCATCTACCACCCTGGAAGATGCTTTGGGCCTCAGGTCCGGGGCATCCCTTTCAGGTACCGGCGGATTGGGAAACTCGATATCCTCAAAAACATCATGCAAGATAAGTCTTTCCACGCCATGTTTCTCTGCTTCCGAAAAATCTTTATCGCCAATGCTGGCCACATAAGGGGTATCATAAACACCCACTGCATCATAGTCAAAGCTGCTGTGAATGCCGGGGTCGATAATGTCGGCGGCACAGGGATTTCCTGGACCATAGTCACCCCAATTCACACCACCTGTGGGTCCGCCAATGGCCAGGTTGTTGCGGAAGTAAGCATGATCCATTGCGCTGTTGCCTCCCAGACCCGTCCCCACCTTGATGACGGTATTATGAAGGACCACATCTCCCTGGCTGAAACGTTTTAGCTTGAATGCCCCATGGGTAATGTTGTACATGACATTCCTCACAAAGTAATTGGGCCCTCCCAATCCGGGCTGTGAGCTAAGGCCGACAAAACAGTTGGTGATCCGGTTCCGGAAGATCCTGCAGTTGGAGAAGCAGAAATCTGCTTCTATGGCATCGTCTGCGCCGCGGTATATGTCATTGTTATAAATATCTATGCAGGTCTGGTTGACCACGTGCCTGTCTTCCATGGTGGAAATACAGTCACGGAACCCCGTCACCCGGTTGTAGCAGATGACATTCCCCGGTCCGGTAAGTTCGATTCCTTCGCCGATATTGGCGCCATGGGCACCCATGGCAACGTTCGTCCAGGCACTTACGCCGGTAACAACATTGTCGCTGATATAACAATTCTCCGCGCCTGGTTTATAGGCAACAATGCCGTAAACTGCATCTACGGTGCAATGGCTGATGACACAATTCCGGGCACCGTTAAACTGGATACCTATGCCTTCGTGATCGAAATTGATTACCGTCAGTCCCTCTACAAATACCCAGTTCCGGTTATTGAGATCAACATGGGTAAAGATGGCCTTACCCCCGCTGCAACGGTAGACGACCGGTTTATCAGGGAAGCCGTCACGTGTGAAAAGGGTATCATGACTGCCTGCCTGCAATTCGATGATCTCAGCCTGTTCATCGTATTGGGGCACCGGCCGGGTGGCGGCTTCCAGCAAGCATTGCTCCGAACCACCGTCAGGATCCTCAAGTGCAAGATGTATCTCATATCCCGTGCCTGATTTCAAGTCAAAGATGCTCCCTGAATGCTTATTTTTCCAGGTATAAGTTGGCCGGGTGCGATTTCCTGAATTTCCGGCAGGGACCCGCCGCAATGGCATTCCTTCCTTCCAGGTATGCTCCCCTTTTTCCCGGAACCGCACTGTTACGGTCCCATTCTGGTTATCATCACCCTCAATGAACCACTCTATGGCCAGATTTACGATGGTGGGATATGGTGTTCTTATCTCGCCGGCAATGGTTTTGTCCTGAGCGTAGCAATAGATCCCAGGTAGCATGATGGATAGCTGGAATATAGCGCGCAGGCAGATCTCCGGGTAACTTTTTTTCACTATCAGGGCCATTATAAAAAAGTTATCGTAAGTAAAATCAGTATTTTTATTGCAGAAAGTCCTAAAAAAGAAACATAAAATCTTTCATTTAGTTTCATTTACAAATATATATATTATTTTTACTTTTTGTTAAATGATCATACCGTTAAAAATAATGAAAATGATTGTATGCAGACTCACCCTGATGGTTGCCATCGGCGCACTGTTCACCGCTTGCCAGGACAGATCATCCGGCACGGTCCGGGATGATGATCTTCCCCTGGAAAACACCTGGAGGGTAATCGGACCGGGAGGCGGTGGCGGTGTGATGAAACCTACCATCAGCCCGTTTGATGAAAACTTTGTCATGACCCATTGTGATATGACGGCAGCCTACCTGACACTGGATGGAGGTGAGCACTGGAAGATGAAGAATCTGTGGACCGTGCCCGAGGATTTTGAGTTCGACCCGGTGGATCAGCATACGGTTTATGCCGCAACACGGGGTTACCGGTACAGCGAGGACAGGGGATCCGGGTTAAGCATTCTGTACAGATCACAAAACCGGGGGGAGAGCTGGCAGATCGTTTATCCTGACCTGGAGAAGGTAATCAGGTCAGAGCGGCTGCAAAACACGGATTATCTGCCTTCAGAGATCGTTGCCGGAGCCCTTGACGGCACCATTGAGAAGGTGAAGGTGGATCCCTCGGATCACCGGCGCATTTACCTGGGCATGGCACCTTTAAGATCCTATATAGGCAGCACGGGACAAGAGGATAATGATGCTGCCATGCTGGTCTGGTCCACCAATTTTGGAGAGGACTGGGAATTGATTACCCGCCTGCCCGGTAAAAGTGTGAAGGCCATCTTCCCCTGCCATATCTACGGGAGTCCGGGCGAAGTCATCGTTTTCACGGAGCGCGCCTGTATCAGTGTGAATGAAAATACCGGGACCACCGACATCCTGCCCCTGCCGGCCGGAAC
>JAFGHD010000163.1 GCA_016939365.1 Bacteroidales bacterium
ACTGGATGAGTACAGGGATGAGGTGCTTGCAGGAAGGGGTGTTACACTCGAAAGATTCGATGACCTTTTCAACCAGGCCGATATCAAACCGGAAACCATCCAGAGACTGGGTGATGGCTTGAATACGCTGTCCAATACAGCAGCCAATCTATCTGACATATCAGCTGCCTCCATGGCCACCCGGCAATTTGCAGAGAATGTACAGAAGGCAGCCGAAAATGTTGGTAACATCACGTCAAATTACAGTGAATCCACCGATAAACTGGCAGTGGCAGCGAACTCCCTCTCTGAAACATACGGAAAGACCGCTGAACTCATTTCACAAAAGGGTTCACAGGTTGCCGAACAGTTTGTCAAGTCAGGCACGGGACTGGCTGCCTCTTATAATGAACTGGCCCAGAAAATGAAAACGGATTACGATGCAGTCTCGCAGGGCAACATGGGATTCAGTGAAAGACTTGCCACGCTGAATAAGAACCTCAGTGAACTGAACAGCGCTTATGAACAACAGCTGAAGGGAACACATGAACACATGAAAGGGGCTGACCAGGTTTACAAGGGTATTGAGGATATGATGAAAAACCTGAGGGCCTCGGTGGAAGAAACGGAAAAATATAAGGAGCAGATGTCCAGGCTCAGCAAGAACCTGGCCGATCTGAATACCATATACGGCAATATGCTGTCTGCCATGAATGTAAAATAACAACGGCGTTTACTTGTTTATAAATCAGTAATCCTAGACAATGGCAGGTAAGAAAGAAACCCCGAGACAAAAAATGATCGGCATGATGTATTTGGTGCTGATGGCATTGCTGGCACTGAATGTATCCAAAGATGTACTGGATGCCTTTGTGCTTGTTGATGAGGGACTGACCAAGACAACCCAAAATTTCGCCAGCAGGAATGATGTCTATTATGCCGAATTTAACCGTGCTGCCGCAGAGAATCCTGTCAAAGCCGGGCCCTGGCAAGCCAAAGCGCTTGAGGTGAAACGAAGATCGGATGAACTTTACAATTACATACAGGACTTGAAACTTGAACTTGTGACAGCCACGGAGGGAGAAGATACAGATGCGATCCGGAATGGAAAAATCATCGGAGATTCGATTGTGGCCAAAGATAACACGGAAAGGTCGGCCGAGATAATGATCGGAGCCAACAAGGACGGTAAAGCCAATGACCTGAGACAGGCACTGGATGATTTCAGGGAATACCTACTTTCCATCGTGGGTGAAGAGAGCGAGGAGATACGGCATTCACTGGAAGCAAGCCTGGATACTTCGGACCCGCCCCCAAAAGAAGGAGAAATGCTGAGCTGGCAGGAATTCCATTTCGAACATTGGCCACTGATGGCGGTCATCACCCTGATGTCAAAAATGCAGAGCGATGTCAGGAATGCTGAATCAGAGATCCTCAATTATCTGTATGGACAGATTGAGGCCGGTTCATTCACCTTCAATCTCCTGGAACCTGTCGTGATCGCCAATTCAAACCACATCATCCGTGGCAATCAATACAACGCCAGCGTTTTCATGGCAGCCTTCGATACCACACAGCAACCCGTTGTTTATGTAGGTCGTTATGATTCCACCATCCTGGATGATGGCACGGTGCAGTACAGCATGGCCGGGGAAGAAGGACGCGATTACCAGGCCATCCCCATCGAAGGAGGCAAAGGCGTATACACGGTTAATACGGCCGGTTCCAGTACCGGCTGGAAGTCCTGGGGGGGTATCATCAGCCTCAAGAACATGGACGGATCCTATACCAACAAACCCTTCAGGACCGGATTTACGGTAGCCGAACCAAGCCTGGTTGTATCCCCCACACAGATGCTTGTATTCTACCAGGCCATTGATAATCCGGTGGAGGTATCTGTGCCGGGCTACCCTGCCAGTGCCATCGGTGTATCGATCAATAACGGACGGATCACCGGGCGTGGAACCAATTACAATGTGGTCCCTACCAGGCTGGGGACCGCCAGGGTTTCGGTATCTGTGAGAGAAGATGGCAGGACCCGGTCAATGGGATACAAGGATTTCAGGGTGGAAAAATTACCCGATCCGTACCCAACCCTGGCAGGTGTCCAGGGAGGCACACTGAGCCTGAACGAGATACTGGGCGAAATAGGACTCAAGGCTTCCATGCCCGAATGGTTCAAATTTGGAGGTGTAAGTTATACCATCACCGGTTATACATTTACTGCCATCGTACAGGGCTTCGATAAGAATATCCCCTCCACTTCGGCCAATTTAAGCAGTGAGATGCGGGAGACTATCCGGAACCTCCGTTCCGGTTCACGTATTTATTTCAACGACATCACAGCTGTAGGTCCGGATGGTTCCACCAGGTACCTGCCTACACTGGCCATTAAAATCAGATAACAGTTAACACAGATAAGGATGAAAACGATCAGCAACCTGTTCATATGTGCCCTTCTGCTTACCCTCATCGGGATACAGCAAGGAAAGGCCCAATCAATCAGTTTAATTGAGAAGAAAGAGGTATACGACAAGGAACATATACCTGACCGGGATCCGATTCCCTATCCTTTTGTTCGTGAAGCAGACGTCATGTGGGAAAAGGTTGCCTGGCGGATGCTCAATCTCAGGGAAAAAATGAACCATCCCCTGTATTTCCCGACCAGGCCCATTGGTGATAGGAGAAACCTGACCCAGCTCCTGCTCGATATTTTGGAGGATCCACTGCCTGGCCGCCAGGTATTTGCCTACGAGCCCCTGCTGGGATATGAATTTGAAAAACCGATGAGCCTCGAAGAGATCTACGGCCAGTTAAAAGTGGATTCCATACCGGAACCTGTTTTTGACTCCCTGACCGGCCAGACAACCATGAAAATCGTGGATGTGCAGATCAACCTGGATGATGTAACCAGGCTGCTGGTCAAGGAAAAATGGTTCTTCGATAAAAGATACTCCACCTTCCAGGTGAGGATCATTGGACTCTGCCCCATCAGGATTTACCCGCGGACCGTCAGGGATCCCTTGACCAATGAAGAGGTGCCCACCGGAGACATCAGCAAGACCCAGCTGTTCTGGGTTTACTATCCCGAGATCAGGTATTACCTGGCCAAACAGGAAGTTTTCAATCCGAATAATGATGCACAGAGGATCTCTTTTGACGACCTGTTCAACCAGCGCAGGTTCAGTTCCTATATCTATAAAATATCAAATGTGTATGATGACAGGGCCGTGAGTGAATATGCCACCGGTATGGATGCCATGTTCGAAGCGGAAAGCATTAAGAACTGGCTGTTCGAATTTGAGCACGATCTCTGGGAATATTAATTTGTCTCAACTCTCAACTATATATGAAGAGGCTGCCCTTTTGAGGCAGCCTCTTTTTTTCCGAAAAATCCAGTCCTGCTCAATTTTTCACGAGGATTCATGCCGGCTAAACGTAATCGCCCCCTTTCAGGATCCGGACATCATTTACAAAATTCTTGATTTTCTGTTCGTCATCCATTTTGCACACCAGCAGGACATCATCTGTCTCCACCACGATGGTGTCTTTCAACCCCTGAAGTACAACGAGTTTATCTGCCGGCACACTGACAAGACATCCTTTCAGGTCATAGGTCATGACATGTTCCCCGATGATGGTATTTTCCGTTTCGTCCTTTTCCAACTGGTCATGCAAGGATCCCCAGGTCCCCAGATCAGACCAGCCAATATCGGCGGTGATCACATGCACATTGTCGGCTTTCTCCAGGATCCCGTAGTCGATGGATATGTTTTTGCACTCGGCGTAGGTCTTCCCGATAAATTCCTCTTCCTCATAGGTATCATATTTACCTTTTCCCTCGTTAAACCGGG
>JAFGHD010000164.1 GCA_016939365.1 Bacteroidales bacterium
ATTAATGAAATCGAATTTCAGGGTAATTTTCCCTTCAGGGAGATGCATCCGGGCAGCCATGAGATCAGCGTGATTTGGGTTTCCATTGCCAGGTCCTCAGGATGTGCCTGATATCTTCCTTGATAAAGCGGATCACGGGTTCAAGTGAATCATTGTTGGGTCTTACATTGAAATAGAGCGCACCGCGGATGAAATGATCCGTGCTGTCGGTGATGAAAAACTGGAAGGGTGAAGCTACACCCTTTCCAAGTATATGGTACTCTGTTCCGAAAACCCGGGATTCGTTGAAGGCGATATTTTCCGTTCTGATCGCACGGGCCTTGGGAATATGCTTCATGGCCATTTCATGAGTGTCTTCCAGATACCCCGCGAGATTATTCCTGACCGGCTTGTAGCTGAGATGCAGGTTACCCCTGAACAACGGGAATTCGATATTGATCCAGAACGGTTCGGCAATGGGATGCACATCCGGAACAATCCTTGAATAGACGGGGTATTCAAATCGAAAAGGGCAGGCTGAATCGAATAAGATGTATTTCTTTTGCGGAAGATCAATACGGAAATAACCCCTGGGTCTGGGATACCTTTCATCACGGCAGGATTGGCATCCTGACAGATACATCAGAAGCGAGATCGCGATGAGAAAGATACTGCCTGATTTCATCATTTGAAACTAAGCGTCCGGATCGACATCCCTCATTGTAACCCGTATCTTTTTTATTCTCCGGCTGTCTGCTGTCTCGATCCTGAAGAGAAAACGGTCGAACTCCACCTGGGTTCCCCGATGCGGTATCTCTCCCTCAAGCTCAAGGATCAGTCCGGCGAGGGTATCCGAATCGCCTTTCACCCGATCAAACAGCTTGTCGTCCACACCGGTGATCTTACAAAAATCATTCAGGCTGGTCCTGCCCTCAAAAAGAAAATTCCGTTCATCCAGTCTGGTATAGTCCACTTCATCACCCGGCACGTCAAATTCATCGCTGATCTCACCGATAATCTCTTCAATGATGTCCTCCAGGGTGACAATGCCGGAAGTTCCGCCGTACTCATCAACAACCACGGCCATATGCATCTTTTTCTCCTGGAATTCCTGCATCAGATCACTGATCCTCTTGTTTTCCGGGACAAAGACGACCGGTCTGACCAGGTGCAGCCAGTTGAATTCGCCGGTCTCATCCAGGTGAGGTAAAAGATCCTTAATATAAAGGATGCCGAGTACTTTATCGAAATTCTCTTCAAAGACGGGTATCCGTGAATACCCGGACTGGATGACGATCCGGATCAGTTCAGGGAAGGGAACAGATGATTCGACGGTGGTCACATCCATCCGGGATTTCATGATCTCCCTTACCTCAGTATCGCCGAATTTCACGATACCGCGCAATATCTGCCTCTCCTCCTCCGGTGTCTCTTCGGATGAGGTGATATCAATGGCATCGGACAATTCACTCATCGAAATACTGGCGGTCTTCCGCGCTACTTTGCGGTCGATGATCCGGGTTGACCTTTCCAGCAGGATGCTGAGCGGACGGAAAACCGCGATCAACACGAACATGGGGCGGGCCATGACATGAGCGAAGCTAAGAGCTCGCTGTGTGGCATAAATCTTCGGCAGGATCTCTCCGAGGAGAAGGATCAGGAAAGTAATGGCAAAGACCTGAATCACATATCCCCAAAAGGGGTAAGGGGAAAAATCGAATAATCTCCCGATCAGAAATGCAGATAGGATGACGATGGTAACATTAACGAAATTGTTGACGATCAGTATAGTTGCCAGGAGTTTCTTGGGTGTTTCCAGAAGTTCTATGATCAGCCTGCTGTTCCTGCCGTAACCATCCTTGAGCAACTGCTTCTGGGCTGGATTCAATGAAAAGAAAGCCACTTCCGCTCCCGAGATCATGGCCGAACACAAAAACAGGATCAGGTTAACCAACATACCTACCCATACCTCGGGAGAGAATTCACCAGCGAAAATGCCGAGCAACTGGGATGCCGGGTATACATCAGAGTCAGCGCCGGATTCTTCCAAAGCAGATCACATTAACCAAATATGATGTAAAAATAGGGAAATAATTCGAAGTGCCCAGACAGACCGTTAGCCCTATCAGAAGGGCAGGTCGTCATCTGGTGTCGGAGTTTCGGCCTGACTTACCGCATCCTGGTCGGGAGCATGATTGCCGGTGTCAACGGCCGGGGCCTCATCATCCCGCCTTCCTCCCAGCATGGTCATATTGTCCGCTACGATTTCCGTAATATATCTTTTGTTTCCGTCCTTGTCCTCCCATGACCTGGTTTTGATCCGGCCCTCGATGTATACCTGTTTCCCTTTGGAAAGAAATTTCTCCGCGATGTCCGCTAAACCCCTCCACATCACAATATTATGCCACTCGGTCTGGTCATTTTTATTGCCGCTCCGGTCCCGGTAAACCTCAGTGGTAGCCAAGGGGAACTTGGCAACCTTCACTCCGTTTTCAATGGTTCTCACTTCGGGATCTTTCCCGAGGTTTCCGATCAGAATCACTCTGTTTACTCCGGCCATGGCGGATTCTTTTAATGATGGGTTAATTCAGAAGCCTTCAAAGATACGAATATTTCGGCGGCAGGAAAGATTATTTTTTCAGACAGCCGCAATCCACGAGGAAGCGTTCTATAAGCCTGGGCAGCGGGTAGCGCTCCATTGCGTCACAGGAGACCATTGTGAGTGAGCCGTTCAGGTGGCCGAGGAATTCCGCCGCATTGATATCCCCGAAACCCGTCAGATCCAGATCGAAAAAACGTGCCCGGATAATCCTGTGTGTCAGTTTGTGCTGATAATCTGCACCCGTAATGGTCACCGGGGGGTGTGCAACCGTGCTTCCCTTCCGGATGATCTCTCTGACTTCACGGACATCCAGCAGGCGTGACGCTTCGATCAGCGGAAGGTCATACAGGTTCCTCCAGATTCCCGGTGAAATTCGCTTTCTTATGAGAATGTGAGCCTTTCCGGAAAAAACGGAACGGGCCAGAATGTAGTTATAATAAAGGTATGGTGGGGGGTCTCTGGGGAGCCTGACAGGAAGCGATCCAACCCGGTCATTCTGAAATGCATGACATTTTTCGTTGAATATGCATGAGTGACAGGAAGGATTGACCGGTTTGCATTGAAGTGCCCCGAATTCCATAATGGCCTGATTAAAAAGACCGGGATCATGACCTTCCATCAGGTTTCTGAGGAAGGGCTTCATTTTATTCCTGAGTGAAGGTGAATTCAGCGGTTCAGCCCATCCGGCAAACCGGGTAACCAGACGCGAAACATTACCATCCACAACAGGAAAGGGGAGGGCGAAGGCAAAGGAGAGTATGGCCGAAGCAATATAATCTCCGATCCCTTTCAGGGATATCAGGCTTTGATAATCATCAGGAAACACACCTTGGCACTTGGCGGCTATATGACGAGCAGTCAGATGAAGGTTTCTTGCCCTTGAGTAATAACCCAGTCCCTGCCAAGCCCAGAGTACCTCCTGTTCAGGGGCTTGCGCCAGGGCAAAGATATCCGGAAACCGCTCCGTAAATGCAAGATAGTATCCCGTTCCCTGCTCCACCCTTGTTTGCTGCAGTATCACTTCAGATACCCAGATCCGATAGGGATTGGTGGTGTTCCTCCAGGGAAGTTCCCTTTTATTCAGGGAATACCAGTCCAGGAGTTGCCGGGTAAAATCCATCACCGGCAAAAATAGCTCTAAAGTGAAAAAAAAAACAACCGCCTTGCAGTTTGAAAAAATTTATATATTTGCAGCCCTGATTAGAAAATTAATTATCAGAAACTTAAAAAACTTCCGATCATGACAAAAGCAGAAATCGTAGCCGAAATTGCGAACAAGACGGGTATCGAAAAAATTGCTGTACAGAATACCGTTGAAGCCTTTATGGAGACAGTAAAAAACTCGATCAAAACGGGTGAGAATGTTTACCTCAGGGGGTTTGGCAGTTTCGTGATCAAAAAAAGAGCCGAAAAGACAGGCAGAAACATTTCGAGGAATACGACTATTATTATTCCTGCCCATAATATTCCTGCTTTTAAGCCTGCCAAGTCTTTTGTGAATGAAGTCAAGAAAAACGTAAAAAAATAAACACTGTTGTTTAATTTCAGCGCATAGTATATGCCTAGCGGGAAGAAGAGAAAGAGGCACAAGATGGCCACGCATAAGCGCAAAAAGCGTTTGCGGAAAAACAGGCACAAGAAGAAGTAGGATAATCTTCTGTCACTTTATTGTATCGAATATTACATAATGCCCCTCCCTGCATTATGTAATATTTTTTTGGATCGTATTACCGATGGCTCCTCCAGGTAGTTGAAAAAGGTATTCCATCCATGATGTAAATATTAGAGATGTGAATAAGGAATTATTCATCAGCGCGGGCCTTTCGGAGGTGAATATCGTGCTGTTGGAGAATAAGAGCCTGGTTGAGCTTCATAAGGAAAAGAGTAATACCAGTTTCGCAGTCGGAGATGTATACCTTGGGCGGGTAAGGAAGATCATGCCCGGTCTCAATGCTGCATTTGTCGATGTCGGATACGAAAAAGACGCCTTTCTGCATTACCTGGATCTGGGACCACAGGTAAAATCACTGATCCGTTTTTCAAGACAGGTGATATCCGGAGGGAAGGATAAATTGATCTCGCTGGATCAGTTCTCGTTTGAGCCGGACATTGAAAAAACGGGAAAGATTACCGATGTTTTGGGTTCGGGGCAGGAGATACTGGTTCAGGTAGCCAAGGAGCCTATCTCTACCAAGGGACCCCGGGTCACCTCCGAGTTGTCCTTCGCAGGAAGGTATCTGGTGCTGGTACCCTTCAGCAACCGTATTTCGGTTTCCCAGAAGATTCGTAACAACGAAGAACGGAACAGGCTTAAAAGACTGATTCAAAGCATTAAGCCCAAGAATTTCGGGGTCATTATCCGCACTGTCGCAGAACACAAAAAAGTTGCAGACCTTGACAATGATCTGAAGAACCTGATCCAGAAATGGGAGAACTCCATCAGCAAGCTCAGGATGGTGAAGGCTCCGGGAAAGGTAGCCAGCGAACTGGACCGTACATCAGCGATATTACGTGACATTCTCAATGAATCGTTCAATAATATCGTTGTGGACAATGCATCCCTCTATGAGGATGTGAAGAATTATATCCGGTCCATTGCTCCTGAAAAAGCCGGGATTGTAAAGCTTTCGAAAGGAAAAAAGCCCCTGTTCGAGCAATTTGGCATAGATCACCAGATCAAGAATTCATTTGGCCGGATCATCACTATTCGCAGCGGGATATACCTGATTATCGAGCACACCGAAGCCCTGCATGTAATCGATGTCAACTCCGGGCAACGAGCCAACCGTGACAGCTCTCAGGAAGCCAATGCTTTGAGCGTCAACATGGAAGCTGCAGCCGAGATTGCCCGCCAACTCCGGCTGCGCGATATGGGCGGTATCATCGTGATCGACTTTATCGACATGCATGATGCCGGTAACAGGCGCAAGCTCTTCCAGAAGGTCAAGGAGGAAATGGCCCGGGATCGGGCCAAACATACGATCCTGCCCCCCAGTAAATTCGGTCTGGTTCAGATCACACGCCAAAGGGTCAGACCTGAAATGAATGTGGAAATACTTGAAAAATGCCCGGTCTGTGACGGTACAGGAGAAATCAAACCCAGTATTCTGCTGATCGATGAGATCGAGAACAACATCAAATACCTGTTACAGGATCAAAATGAAAAACACCTCAAATTGGCCCTGCACCCTTTTCTATATAGCTACCTGACACGGGGATTCGTTTCCAGAAGGGTAAAGTGGTTTTTCCGGTTCAAACAATGGGTCAGACTCCGGCCGGACAGTGCATATCATTTTCTCGAATACCATTTCTTCGACAGAAATGATGATGAGTTGCGGATGTAAGGCTTCCCTGCAATTATACTGATGCTGTTTGATTTTGCCTGTCTGCCTGTCCAACGGTTTATCTGCCTTCCTGGAGGAAGACAGGTCGAAGGCATGACAGG
>JAFGHD010000165.1 GCA_016939365.1 Bacteroidales bacterium
ATCCCGAAAGCATTGTCAAGCATGGTTTCAAGGCCGTCGAGGGTCATGTTGGCGAGAACCGGAGATATGACGCCTCCCTGCGGAGTCTCCTGTGTTGTCGGAAACAGTCGTTTGTTTTCATGGAATCCGGCGCTGAGCCATTGTTGCAGTATCTTTATATCCATCGGGATGTTTTCGATGAGCCATTGATGGCTGATATTGTCGAAGCATCCTTTGATGTCTCCTTCCAGTACCCATGTGGCGCTGTCTTGTCGTGACAGGTAGATGTAACACCTTTCGATGGCGTCATGACAACCCCTGTGAGGGCGGAATCCGTATGATCCCTTTGCCGGCGTCCGTAGAACATGTCGTCAGGTAAATATCTCCGGTTCAGGGAAGGTATACCTTTTTCCCGTTGAAAACCTTTCCCGGGTATTCCGGGAGAAGTTCATCGATGGACTGCAAAGACTTCTGCCCATCGAAAAAGCTTTCAGAAAAGAACTTCACCGAACAAATTGGGTGGTTTATAGCAAAGAGCCTTTTGCCGGCTCTATGCATGTGGTCAGCTATCTGGGTTCCCATACCCACCGGGTAGCCATCAGTAACCACAGGCTGGCGGGCCTCGACGGTGATATGAAATCCTGAAAAAAAAGCCCTGTGGCAAGGTGCATTTCCGTTACGGGCAGTCGGGGATAAAAAATCACTGACTATTGTTATGATGTTGATGGAAGGATTTCCTTTCCTGCTATCAGGGGAACCCGGAAGAGGAGCAGGTATGTGTGCAACGCTACTCAGAAAACTTCAGGTATTCTGCCTTCTGCTCCCTTCAT
The DNA here is from genome assembly GCA_016939365.1 of Bacteroidales bacterium. GTDB lineage: Bacteria > Bacteroidota > Bacteroidia > Bacteroidales > JAFGHD01 > JAFGHD01. The sequence goes on from JAFGHD010000165.1 coordinate 810, forward strand.
CCTTCCTTAAACATTTGTTAACCGTTAGTTAACCTCCTTTCGGCACCTGATCCGGTAATTTTGATGATCCTGAATGATCCACAACAAAAAAACGAAAATCATGAAAAAGTTTTCCACCATCCTGATGATTGCCGTCATGGGTGCTGCTCTGACCGGAGGCGCCCAGGAGACCGGCCAGGCCTGCAAGATCTGCGTGATCAGTGACCCGCATTATTTTGATTCAACCCTGCTGATCAAGGACGGCCCGGCATTCCAGACCTATCTGGCCTACGACCGGAAGATGCTGAAAGAGAGCCATGCGATCACCGTCTCCGTGATCGATTCCATCATCGCCGAACAGCCTGACATCGTCCTGGTTCCGGGAGACCTTACCAAGGACGGCGAGCTGATCTGCCACCAGAAGATGGCCGCATTCCTTACCCAGCTCGAGGTAGCCGGTGCAAAGGTGTTCGTTACTCCCGGCAATCACGACATCAACAATCCGCACGCCGTGGCGTTCGACTCCGCCGTGGTCATTCCGGTACCCAGCGTGACGCCGGCCGGGTTCATGACCATTTACAACGATTTCGGTTTCAGTGAGGCGCTGATGAATGATACGGCATCCCTCTCCTATCTTGCCGAACCCTTGCCAGGTATTCAGATCCTCTCGATGGACGTATGCCGTTATGACTCCAACTATGTCAATATGTATCCCGAGACCGGAGGCGGATTCAAGCCCCAGGTGCTTCAGTGGGTCAAGGACCGCATTTCGGATGCCGTCGCCGGCAACAAGATCATCATTGGAATGCAGCACCATAACATGCTGGAACATTACCCGGGACAGAAAAACCTCTTCCCGGAGTATGTCATCGACGACTGGGACGCCGTATCCACCGAGCTGGCCGATCTGGGATTGCCGGTGGTATTTACCGGTCATTACCACGCTCAGGATATCATTATGAAAGAAACCCCTTCAGGGAATGTCATTTATGACGTCGAAACCGGCAGCACCGTCACCTACCCTTCTCCATACAGGACCATGAAACTGGACACCGCCGGAGTGCTGTGGGTGGATGGCAGAAGGGTGGAAGATATCAACTACAATACCGGCGGAATAACCTTCCAGCAATATGCACTCAACTTCATCCAGACCGGTCTGCCTCCTTTGGTCATCTACATGCTCACACAACCTCCATATAGCTTGGATCCCGCGACTGCCGCCATGGTCGAGCCGGCCATCACCGAGACATTCATTGCACATTATGCGGGAAATGAAGGCGATCCTTCCCCGGGCACACAGGCGATCATTGACTTTCTGATCAACAGTCCTTACGCCATGATCGGCTATACGCTTCTGGGTATATGGAATGACGCCCAGCCTGACGACTGGTACACGGCACTGGATACGGAAGATCCGGACAACGGCATCATCCTGAGGCTGAAAGCCATGCTGGAAGGGCCTTTTAACGGGACAGATATGAATACCACCCTGAATAATAATCACCTGCTTCCATTGGCACAGCCTTACAACACCCAGCCATGGTACTACCTGGGTACCGAGGAGGTAACTTCCATTCCGGACAGTGTGGTCGACTGGGTACTGCTTGAGCTGCGCGACGCCCCAGATGCCTCAACTGCCATCCAGTGTACCCGTATACTCCGGAAAGCGGGATTCATCCTGAATGACGGACGGATCACCGACCTGGACGGAGAACGGCATATCCATGTCCATGCCGACGTCATCGACAAACTGTTCGGTATCGTCAGCCACCGGAACCATCTGGATGTGATGACGGCCATCGATCTGAAAAGAAACGGCAATATTTACAGCGCCGATCTGTCGACTGACGCCACAGCCGCCTTCGGCGGAACACTGGCACAGAAAGAGCTGGCCACGGGGGTCTGGGCAATGCCCGCGGGTGATGGTAACGGAGACGGGAATACAGGCTTTCCCGACAAGATTGATGTGTGGGTTCCTCAAAGCGGCAACACCGGTTATTATACCGGCGATTTCGACCTCAACGGCGAGGTGAACAACGACGACAAGGTGCTCTTCTGGACGCCCAATGCCGGCCTGGGATCACAGGTTCCGTGAACATTCCGGCCTTCATGAACTGGGGAGGCGGCCGGCTGAAGTACTATCCTGCTTCAGAATGGGAATACATGGAAAACCGACCGAAATCCTATTTATGCCGGTAATTTACATTTCTGATCTCAGATGAATTTCGCCGGAGAATAAGAAATAGAAGCAAGCAGACTGCTCCCTGGATTTACACATCAATGGGGCGCTTCACGGACTGGCGCCCCCATTGAATTATCATCACTAATGAACGTATTCACCTCATTATTTCATTTGACCTGCAGCAGTAATCCATATGCTGCATACCCGCATCAGTGAGGTATCTGTGATCCCTTGCCGCTGTTTGGCGCCCATTTATCATTCTTGTCCGTATTGTTCACCTGGCTGTCCATTGAAAAGTCCCCCGCCAGATAACCCAGCGATCCGGCCTGTAGAGACCATACATCGTTCTTGTCCGGATTGCCCACCTGTCCATTCGCATCACCGTCACCGGAAGCCATTCCCCACACACCTGTTTCTATCTTCTTATGTCCCAGCGATCCGCCATACACCTGCAGGGGACCGGTGGAGAAATCATATGTATATGACCCTGTGCCTGTCTGCAGGACTTCGGAAGCAGTCATGATGCCCAGATGGTTCCGATGGTATAGCACGACAAACAGCTTTTGATTGACCGTTTCCAGGAACACAGGATAGCTGACACCGTCCAGTCCGACGATGCCTCCGTCCTTTTTGACGAACGCTGCCTGCCGCTCATCAACGGTTCCGCTTCCGGCATTAGCCGCTGTGCTGGCATCCCGGGTCTCAATCAGTATCCAGTCGATGATATCGGTTGCAGGTATCGAGGAGACGTGCTCTGCACCATTGTAATACCACGCCGCTCCGGGTTGGGATGAATAGGGCTGGTTAAGCGGCAGCAGGTTGTTTGTGTTCAGAACGGTGCTCATCTGGTGAACCAGGGAGTCATAAGGCCCTTCGAGCCAGGCTTTCAGGTCGAGCATGAAGAACTTCACGTAATTGTTGTGGCTCCATTTGCCGGATTCGTCCATCACCCGGAAATGAAGGTAGTGCTCCCCCGCATCCAGACCCGAAACATCCGTTATCTGAATAATTTCATCAATAAGAGGTGCAGGATTGATGCTGAATGGCGTTCCGTTTCCGTATCCGGGATCGGTATCAATGAAAAATTCGCCAGCTATTAAATTCCTGTCAGGCAAGACAACCACTGGCTCTTCATCCACATAGATATTGAATACGTTGGTAAGACTCCATTTGCCATTATTATCTTTGGTCCTGAAACAGATCTGATGAAATCCGATGTCAATCCCTGAGACATCAACACTAAAATTCTCATCAATTATAATTCCCTGGCCGAGTGGAACCGAATTTCCATTACCCTCACCCGGATCAATATCGATGAAGTATTCAAGATATGTAATAATAGGAGTTGGAATTACGCTTACCGGTTCCTCATCAACATATATCTTCATACAATTGGTAATACTCCAGTTACCCTCGCTGTCTTTTGACCTGAAGCAAAGGAAATGAAAACCGACATCATAACCGGTAACATCCACCTGGAAGTTGAGGTCTACCGGCGTACCCTGAGTAAATGCAACGGGAATGCCGTTTCCTTCGCCGGGATCGGTATCGATATAATACTCAAGGTAAACCAGATCATTGCTTTGAGCCTGTATTACTGGTGCGAACCCAGGTAAGAATATCAGCAGGCACAGATTTAGTACTGATGGTATGACAAATTTTCTCATGGCCTGCTATTTATTGGATTTGGCTTTGAGGTTCACCTGGATGGGCACCGAAGCGGATCCTACACCCGTGTAATTGATCTCAAAAATACTCGGAACGGCAGGAATACCTGAAAGTGCATACGGGGTATTCCCTCCGAAAATGCCACAATCAACACCATTCATACCTGTGCCTGAAGCAGGTGAATTGGGTAGAAGCATATATCCATTGTCAATGTCTGATAAATAATCAACAAATACCAGTACCGGATTTATGTTCTGCTGATTGCCATTTCCCGCCGGAAACTGGGTTCCATTACAAATGTTGTATTCATATGTATTGTTGTTTCCTGAAACTGCCCCATCAATTAATATATTATTATACAAAACACTATAATGGGTGCTTAGATCTCCTTCAAAAACATTATTATAAATGAATATCTGAGCATTTGGATCTTCGGTAGCAATTCCAATTGCTCTTTTTACGCCATTGCCTTGCGGTGATACTTCGATTCGATTATTTTTTATTACGACATTCTGATTACCACCCTCGCAACAAATACCGTATGCAGGTGCGCTTTGTGAACCTCCGGTATTTTTTGTATAAATAAAATTTTGAGCGATTACATTTTCAACTGACCCATAGTTGGTAATTAAAATTCCACACTTTGTTGTAGTACTTTGAAATACAGTATAAATTCTGTTTCTGGAGATGGTAATTCCCTGGGTATTGATTTGGATAAGCTTATATCCTGATTCGATGGCATAGAGGTAAAATCCCGCAAGAACAGAACCTTCTGACCCGATTTCAAAAGTGACTGCACCGATGATCGCTTCGTATTTGATTGCCTGGGTAGTGTCATTATCATTGAGGAAATACCCAGGTCCGATTAACACCAAGGGCTTTAATACAGTAAAATCGCCATAACTGTTTGCATATCCTTCAACATAAATTGTATCACCGGGAAATACGTACGGATCGTTTATTGCTGTTTGAATACCATGAAAATCCGCATCGATGTTGGGATTTCCATTCACGCGCCAGATGGTGGCGTGTACACCTCCACAACCGATAGTTGGCAGGATAATCAGTGTAAAGATTAGTTTATTCATAATATTGATTTTAAGATTTTTTTATTAAAATTCTTTATTTGATATTCAAATTCATTTCATACCATCCCGTCACTTTTTCCTGAGAATTATAAGCCATCAGGAACCAGGACTTCCCTTCTCCGGTTTTCTCAACTATGATGGTCTGGCTTTTCTTTGGTTCCAGTAACAGTTGTTTTTCCGGGACAGATGCTCCGGGTGACAGCGCAGGAAAAAAGGTCAGGGCACATGAACCCAGATTACTGATCCGGTATTCCTGAGGCATACATCCGTTGTGGTACTCCAGCACTACCACCCTGGCACCGGGACCGACACTGCCGATAATATGATCTCCCCCACTGTTGCCTCTACCGGCCATGGTGCCTTTTTTCAAACCAAAAATGTGATGCATCTTTTTACATAGAATTTTATACCTCAATCTTAACATCATCATCGGCGTATACGATCTCACAAAGAGGAATTGCTGCATCGAAGATAAAGGATACACTGCCGCAGAAGAGCAGGCAATTGATGAATGCGGGAAAGGGATTTAGAAGTGCATCATTGGGGACAACAAACGCGTGATCAACCCAGCTCATTCATCACATCAGCCAATGAAGGCCGGGAAGTCACAATCCCCTTGCAAAATCCTTAAGTCTTTGCTGGAAATAGGCTTTCCGGCGGTCAGATATGATGATCTCTGACCCGTCGGAAAGAAGGAGATAGCCACCGCCGGATCTCATGAACTTGCTTACGAAGTTCAGGTTGACCAAATGCTTTTTATGCACTCTTGCAAAACCCTGGTCAACCAGGAGCTCTTCATAATGTCCTACATGCTGGGACACGATCACCGGTCTGTCCTGTCCCCTGATGAATATCTCGGTGTAGGCTCCCTCCCCCTGACACCGGATGATATCGGCAGTCTCATAAATCTCGAAACCTGCAGAGACGGGGAGAATGATCTTTTTATGGCCTGATGCGATGTTTTCTTTGACTAATCTGATCTTCCGGCTCATGTCCATATGGGTGTTACAGTATCCGGTGTACCTGCTGATTGCTTCCTGAAGCGCTTTTCTGCCAACTGGTTTTAAAAGATAATGAATGGCGGAAAACTCAAAAGCTTTCAGAGCATATTCTTTATGAGCGGTAGTAAAAATGACCTCAAAATCATTATACTCCACCCTTTCAAGCACCTGGAATCCGTCGCCGTCCGGCATGCGGATATCCATAAAAACCAGCTGGGGCTGGACATCCTGGATTTTCACGATGGCTTCCCTGACAGAAGATGCCGTACCGGACACTACAACATCAGGGCAATATTTAGCGATCAATTGTTTCAGCGCTGACAAGCAATGGAGCTCATCGTCCACAATAACAGTCCGAATTTTTTCCATTTCTTTCTCTAAAGCTGCAATATCCGGATTATTTTCGAATCAAGTCCGACAAAGATGTTATACATCATTTCTATCAATCATGTATGGGATATCAAGATCAATCCTGGTTCCCTTACTGTTCCCCATCTCATCCTTCAGGTCTGCGATCGAGAACAAAAGCGTCTTTTTTATTTGTTCTCCCAGCATCCCCAAACGATCATTTACATTCGTCAATCCCAGCGATCGGTGCCCTACCCTGCTGCTGATGAGGGCAGCCTGCTCCCTGCCTATTCCGTTATCCTCAATGGTGCACGACAGGGTCTGTCTATCCTTGATACTTATTCGGACAACCAGCACACCTTCCCTGTTTTGAAGGGGTGTCAGACCATGCAGGATTGCATTTTCAATCAAGGGTTGGATCAGTAATGGCGGGATCATGAATAATCCGGAATCGATGGCCGGATCTATCTGAAGATTTGAGGAGAACCTATTTCCAAAACGCATCTGTTCCAGATCCAGATAGGTCCTTAATGCTTCCAGTTCATCCTTTAACAGCACATAATTTTTTCGGGAATTTTCCAGGACCATGCGAAGCAGGGAAGAAAATTCCGTCAGGTATTCATTTGCCCTTTCACCATCTCCCTTGAGCACAAAATTCTGGATGGAAGCCAGCGAGTTATAGATGAAATGCGGATTCATTTGCGACCTGAGGGCTTTCTGTTCGGCGATGATCCATTGCCTTTTCGACCGCTCCCTGCGCCGGTGGATCACGACCAACATGCTTCCTGAGATAAGCATCACGACAGTCAGGGTGAGCACCCCATGCAGCAGTGCCGTCTGTCGTGTCTTCGCGATTTGCTCCTCCCTTTGCTTTACGATCTCCTTTTCTTTCGATGCCACCTCGAATCTGGCCTGCATCTCCATGATATCCCGGCTCTTTTTGCTCTCAAAAATGCTGTCTGAAATTTTCTTGAATTGGTTTGCAAAAACATAAGCCGCCCGGAAATCTGAGGAGAATTCATTCACATGCATCAGCTGTTCCAGAGCAGACAATACCAGATCTTCATTTCCGATCTTACTTCCGAGCACAAGAACATCAGTCAGGTATTGCTCTGCATTCCGGTATTTGTTCATTTTAACAAATACTTCAGCCAGCCTAAGCATCGAATGGCCTGCATCCTCGTTTCTGCCCAGATCATTTCTAATTTTCAACGAGTTAGCCAGGTGATGCTCCGATAATCCAAAATCCCCAAGCCTGCTGAACAATAATCCGATATTGTATTCAGACTGTCCCTCAGTACTCCTGAATCCTTCATCTTTCGCTATTGATAATGCTTTATTGAAAAACCAGGCTGCGCTGTCGTACGCTCCAAGTTCGTAATATGTCCTTCCGATATAATTGTATTGGTCGGCAATATCATTTGTATTTACCGTATGCAATAAAAACTCAAGGCTTTTTGAATAATTGGCCAGTGCTGTTCTGAAATCCCCCTTTTTGTATGACCCGAAGCCCACTACCGCATACATGTCCAGAATATGCCTCAGCCTTTCATCCATCACATTCCCCTGCCCTGTCAGCTCTTGAGAAAGGCTATGTTTTTCCCTTATTTCTATTGACTTCGATCCGTATTCGATGGTCTTGTCGTAGTCCTGCAGTTCCCAGAGATAAAACCATGCGATACGGTTATATACCTGGGCCATCATATCGTGATTATTTAGCTTTTCATAGATATCATAAGCTTTGAAGAAGTATTCCAGGGTTGAGACGAAGTCTTTGATACCGATCAGAACTTTCACATGTTCAAGATAGGTCTCGGCAAGTTTTTCTGTTTGCCGTACATCGCCGGGATAATTCCTGAGATAGTTCATCCGGCATTCTCCGGCCCGTATCAAATACTTACGTGCGGTAAAATATTGCCGGTATTGCTTCTTTAAGGAGTCTGCAAGATTGATGGTGTCCAGAGAGGGGGTCGAATACCTGATCGAATTGGAGAAAAGTATAGCGGATGTCAAAAGAGCATGGCCCAAACCGAAGCATACCTCTGCCATCAGGGTGTCATTACCCCTTGTCACCGGGTGATAGAGTGCATCCTCGAAGTACAGGATCGCGTCAGCAGTATGGTTTGAGTACAGATATCCCCAACCATAGAGGGAGAGTATCACAGGTTCGGGACTTATTATTTCCAGATGATCCAGCTCTTCTAACATCCGGTTCCCGAATGAAACGCATGAATCACTGTTCACGCCGAAATACCGGGAAGCTGTATTCTTTAATCCTATGACCTTTTGAATCGCCGTGGATTCAGTCATCACCATCCCGGTGGAATCATCTTCGGTATCGCGGCAACTGATTCCTGATGAAACCAAAATGAACAACAGGACTATCCATCTGCATTTAAGGCTTAAGAGATAACAAGTATGCTTTTGAACGGTCATCTGATAAGGAAATCGGCAATGAATGTAATGAATTTTCCACCACATTCATTCGAACCCGGTGATTCCGCGTTCTGTTCCATTCGCAGGAGGGTGCTGTTGGAAAGATAAAATATGGGGATTGCAGAGTTTTCCACAATCTCCGAAAATCGTGACATTTCATACCGGAAATCCGGATGAAATGAAAGGTATGTTATTTCCTCAGGTTCCGCCTGAACTTCAGTGCGATATAACCCAGGCCATAGGAAACCATAAGCAGCAATCCACCGTCCAGAGGGGCGCCGCCGCCCACCGGATTGGTACCCTCTCCGCCACCGATCGTCCCGTCATAAGGCAGAGGCTGGCCCGTCATGCTGCTGACTGCAACCATGATGAAGACTGCAGTGATCATCAGTCTGATTATGTTTTTCATGTTTAGAGGTTTTTCAGGTGATACAATGAACCTGGCGGCAGTTGCCCGCCGCCAGGCTGATGAATGATTAACGGATATGCACTTTTTCTGTGATG